>NZ_BAAALF010000196.1:0-4662 GCF_039528135.1 Kitasatospora nipponensis
CTCGCCGGTGCCGGCGCACGGGCCGGCGGACGCGTCGGCGGATCCGGCCGGACCCGGGAAGGCGGCAGGGCCCGAGAAGTCGGCCGGGCGGACGCCCGGGGAACCGCCGGCCGCCGCCGAGCCCCCGCAGGCCCCCGAGGCAGCACCCCCGACCCCCGAAGAACCGCAGGCCCCCGAAGCACCCCAGGACGGAGACAGCGCGTGAACCTGCTCGACACGCTGCTGCGCTGCCTCGCCGCGCTGGTGGTCATGCTCTCCTTCCCGCTGATCATCGGTCAGACCGAGCACAAGGTGATGGCCCACATGCAGGGCCGGCTCGGCCCGATGTACGCGGGCGGGTTCCACGGCTGGGCGCAGCTGGTGGCCGACGGGGTGAAGTTCGCGCAGAAGGAGGACATCGTCCCGGCCGGCGCCGACCGCCGGGTCTTCCAGTTGGCCCCGGCCGTCGCGCTGCTGCCGTACCTGCTGGTGCTGCTGGCCGTCCCGGTCGGGCCGAACGGTTTCGTCGGGCAGGCCGTCGACGCCGGGATCTTCTTCGTGCTCGCGGTGATGGGGATCGGGGTGCTCGGCTCGCTGATGGCCGGCTGGGCCTCGGCCAACAAGTTCTCGCTGCTGGGCGGCCTGCGCACGGCGGCCCAGCTGATGTCCTACGAACTGCCGATGCTGCTGGCGGGGGCCTCGGTGGCGATGGCCGCCGGCACCCTGTCGCTGACCGGGATCATGGCCGCCTTCCACTGGTGGTGGATCCCGTGGCAGGCGATCGGCGCGTTCGTCTTCTTCACCGCCGGCCTCGCCGAGCTCCAGCGCCCGCCGTTCGACATGCCGGTGGCCGACTCGGAGATCATCTTCGGTGCCTACACCGAGTACACCGGCCTGCGCTTCGCGCTCTTCCTGCTCTCGGAGTACGCGGGCATCCTGGTGCTCTGCGCACTGACCACGGTGCTCTTCCTCGGTGGCTGGCACGGTCCGCTGCCGGACAGCCTGGGCTGGCTCTGGACGCTGCTGAAGACCTTCGCGCTCGCCTTCGTGGTGATCTGGGCCCGGGTCACCTTCCCGCGGCTGCGCGAGGACCAGCTGATGCGTTTCGCCTGGACCGTGCTGATCCCGCTCGCGCTCCTCCAGCTCGCCCTGACCGGCGTCATCAAGGTGGCGATCACCCAGTGAACCTCCCCGGCTCCGGCCTGGCCAAGGGCCTCGCCGTCACCCTGCGGACGATGACGCGCAGGTCCGTCACCGCCCAGTACCCGGACGTCCAGCCGCAGCTGCCCCCGCGCAGCCGGGGCGTGATCGGACTGCTGGAGGAGAACTGCACGGTCTGCATGCTCTGCGCCCGTGAGTGCCCGGACTGGTGCATCTACATCGACTCGCACAAGGAGACCCTCCCGGCGGTCGACCCGAACGCGCGCGCCCGCACCCGCAACGTGCTGGACCGTTTCGCCATCGACTTCTCGCTCTGCATGTACTGCGGGATCTGCATCGAGGTCTGCCCCTTCGACGCGCTCTTCTGGTCGCCCGAGTTCGAGTACGCGGAGACCGACATCCTGGAGCTGACCCACGAGCGGGAGAAGCTCCGCGAGTGGATGTGGACCGTCCCGGCCCCGCCGGCGCTCGACCCGGCGGCCGAGGAGCCCAAGGAGATCGCCGCCGCGCGCAAGGCCGCCGACAAGCTGGCCGCCGCTGCGGCTGCGGCGGCAGCCGCTGCTGCCGCGGCGCCCGCCGCCGGCAGTGACTCCGGCACCGATTCCGGCACCGATTCCGCCGCCGAGCAGGGTGATGCCTCGTGACGACCACCCTGCTCGCCGCGACCGGCTCGCTCGCGCCGGCCACCCGCGGCTTCCTCTCCCCGACCGGGGTCGAGGTGGTCTTCCTGCTGGTGGGTCTGGCCGTGCTGGGGGCCGCCGTGATCTCGGTGACCACCAGGCAACTGGTGCACGCCGCGCTCTGGCTGGTGGTCGCGCTCGGCGGACTGGCGATCGAGTTCCTGCTGCTCACGGCCGAGTTCGTGGCCTGGGTCCAGGTGCTGATCTACCTCGGTTCGGTGGTCGTCCTGGTGCTCTTCGGCCTGATGCTGACCAAGGCGCCGATCGGCCGGTCGCCGGACGCGGACTCGGGCAACCGGTGGGTCGCCCTGGTGGTGGCGCTGGCCGCCGCCGGGACGCTGGTGACCCTGGTGGTGGACGCCTTCCGGACCTCCTGGATCGACCTGGGCGCCGGCGGCGGCAGCGCCGCCGTCACCGGGGCCAGCCTGTTCCGGCACTGGGTGCTGCCCTTCGAGGCGCTCTCGGTGCTGCTGCTCGCCGCCCTGGTCGGCGCCGTGGTGATCTCCCGCTCGCGGGAGTCGGGCGGGCCCAGGCCACGGCCCGGCCGGCTGCGCGCGCCCTCGTCGCGCACCGCAGCGCCGGTCCGGCCCGCACCCGCGGCTCAGCCCGCGTCGCCGTCGTCGCCGTCGCCGTCGTCTCAGCCGTCGCAGCAGGAGGGCTGACCGCCGATGCACCTCGCCTACCCCGCCGTCCTCGCCGCGCTGCTCTTCAGCATCGGCGTCTACGGCGTCCTCGCCCGGCGCAACGCCGTCCTCGTCCTGATGTCCGTCGAGCTGATGCTCAACGCCGTCAACCTCAACCTGGTCGCCTTCGATGCCTGGCTGCGCGACGCGCTGCACGCCGGGCAGGCGCTCACCCTGTTCACCATCACCGTCGCCGCCGCCGAGATCGGTCTCGGCCTGGCCATCGTCCTGCTGGTCTTCCGGACCCGGGGCACCGCGGACGTGGACCGGCTGACCTGGCTCGGTGACCGGGCCGCGGAGGTCCCGGCCACGGACCTCGCCGCCGGCGTGGCCGACCCCGCACCGGAAGCTGACGACGTGTCGAAGGGCCAGGCCGTCTCGTGAACATCGCGCTCCCCGCGCTCGTCCCGGCGCTGCCCGCGCTCGGCGCCGCCGCCCTCTTCGCCACCGGCCGCCGGGCCCCCGGCTACGCCCGGCCGCTGGCGATCCTCCCGGTCGCGGTCAGCGCCGTGCTGGCCCTGGTCGTCGCCCTCCAACTGGGCACCGGCCACACCCTGGACGCCGCCACCCGGCTCACTCCGACCGGCGGCCCGGAGATCTCGCTGGCGTTCCACCTGGACGGCTACAGCTCGTTGATCTCCGTCCTGGTCGGGCTGGTCGCCACCTGCGTGCAGGTCTACTCGACCGCCTACCTGCGCGACGACCCGCGCTACGCCTCCTACGCCGCCCTGGTCTCGCTCTTCACCGCCGCGATGCTCCTGGTGGTCTACTCGGGCGACCTGATCGTGCTGCTGACCGGCTGGGAGATCATGGGCATCTGCTCGTACTTCCTGATCGGCCACCACTGGGAGAGCGCGGACGCCCGGTCCGCCTCACTCAAGGCGTTCCTGGTCACCAAGCTCGGCGACGTGCCCTTCCTGTTCGGCCTCTTCCTGCTCGGCACCGACGCCGGGACCTTCCGGATCAACGGCGTGCTGGAGGCGGCGGCGCACGGGCGACTGGCGCACCCCACGCTGATCGCGCTGCTGCTGCTCGGCGGCGTGGCCGGCAAGAGCGCGCAGTTCCCGCTGCACACCTGGCTCCCCGACGCGATGGCCGGCCCGACCCCGGTCTCCGCGCTGATCCACGCCGCCACCATGGTCGCGGCCGGCATCTACCTGGTGGCGCGGCTGCTGCCGGTCTTCCTGCTCTCCGGCGCGGCGCTGCTGGTGCTCGCCGTGCTGGCCGCCGTGACCATGATCGGCTCGGCGCTCTGCGCGCTGGCCCAGGACGACGTCAAACGGGTGCTGGCGTACTCCACGGTCGGCCAGCTCGGCTACATGGCCGGCGCGCTGGCCTGTGGGGACCGCGAGGCCGCGGTGTTCCACCTGCTGAGCCACGGCGCGTTCAAGGCCCTGCTCTTCCTCGCCGCCGGTGTGCTGATCCACGCGGCGCACACCAACTCGCTCTCCGTGATGTCCCGGCTGCCGGGGCTGCGGGACCGGGTGCCGGACGCCCGCTGGACGCTCGGCATCGGCCTGGCGGCGCTGATCGGGCTGCCGCCGCTCTCCGGCTTCTTCAGCAAGGAGGCGGTCTTCACCGCCGCCGAGAAGGCGGCCGACGGAGCGGCGCTGACCAACGGTGTCGGCCCGGCCTCCGGGGTGCCGCAGGCGGCCGGCTGGATCGTGCTGGTGGCCGGCGGGCTGACCGCGCTGCTCACCGCCGCCTACGCGACCCGGCTCTGGCTGCTGGCGTTCCCGGCCCGGGCCGCCGGGAAGGCCGTCCCGCTCGGCGAGGGGGCCGCGGCCCGCATCCAGGCCGTCCCGGCCGAGGCCGGTGCGCCCTACTCGCCGGAGCTCGACGAGGCCGATCCGGCGCAGGCCGAGCCCCACGCGATGCGCTGGCCGCTCTGGGTGCTGGCCGTGCCGACGATGGGCTTCGGCCTCGCCGGCCTGCGCACCGACTGGCTGCCCGCCCTGCTCGACGGCGGCGAGCTGCGCCCCTCGCCGGCCACCGCGGTGATCGCCACCGGCCTCGCGGTGACCGGCATGCTGATCTGCTACGCCGCCTGGCGCAGCGGCACCGCCCGCGCCGCCCGCGCGGCCGCGGCCCAGGACGGGCCCCGGCCCGAGCCGGTCGGCCAGCCGGCCGCGGTCACGGCGGTGCCGGCCGCGGCCCCG
>NZ_BAAALF010000196.1:4755-14723 GCF_039528135.1 Kitasatospora nipponensis
TGGCCGCGTCCACGGCGGTGCCGGCCGCGGCCCCGGCCGATCCCGGCCGGACGCTGCTGGGCCCGCTGTACGGCCCGGCCCAGCACGGCTTCCACCTGGACCAGCTCTTCAGCCGGCTCTTCGTGCGCCCGACCGTCGCGGCCGCGGAACTCGTCCGGTTCCTGGACCGCGAGGTCGTCGAGGGCTACGTGCAGGGCTCCGGCGGGGCGGCCCGGCTGCTCGGCCGACTGGTCCGGTGGACCCAGAACGGCAACGCCCAGACCTACCTGAGCGCCCTGCTGGCCGGCGTGGTGCTGATCACGGTCTTCGTGGCGGTCGGCACATGAGCCCCCGCCCGAGCCCGCGCCCGTGCCCCCGCGCGGCAGGCCGCACCCGGCCCACCGCCTGTCCGCCCACCGCCTGTCCGCCCACCACCTGCCCGCCCACGCTCCGACCGTCCGCCGCAGCCCGCCCGGGGAGTACCCGATGAACCTGCTCCTCATCGCCCTGCTGCTGCTGCCGCTGCTCGGGGCCGCCGCCACGCTGGCCCCGGCCACCGTCTTCGGCGCCGACGCCGAGACCCGCGAGCGCCGCGCGCTGCGCTTCAACGCGCTGGTGACCGGAGTCGTCCTGGTGCTGGCGATCGCGCTGGCGGCCGGCTTCGACCACGGCCACCCGAGCCGGATGCAGGCCGTCACCGACACCGCGTGGATCCCCTCCCTCGGCGTGCGCCTGCACCTGGGGGTGGACGGCATCTCGCTGCCGCTGGTGGTGCTCACCGCGCTGCTCACCTTCCTGTGCGCGGTGTACTCCACCAGGCGCCGCCCGGGCGCGGGCACCGAGGGCGCCCCGTCGGCCCAGGCCTTCGCCGGGCTCTTCCTGCTGCTCGAAGTCGGCATGCTGGCCACCTTCCTGGTGCTCGACCTGCTGCTCTTCTTCCTGGCCTTCGAGATCGTGCTGATCCCGATGTACTTCCTGATCGCCCGCTGGGGCAGCGGGGCCAGGACGGCCTCCGCCTACCGCTTCATCCTCTACACGCTGCTCGGCTCCGCCGTGATGCTGCTCGGGTTCCTCCTGGTCGGCCTCAAGGCGGGGACCTTCGACATGACCGCCCTCGCCGCCGCCCACGGCCAGGGCCTGTCGCACTCCACCCAGGTGATCGCCGCCCTGGCGATCGGCCTCGGCCTCGCGGTCAAGGCACCTGCCTGGCCGCTGCACAGCTGGCTGCCCGACGCCCACACCTCCGCGCCGACCGTCGGCTCGGTGCTGCTCGCCGGTGTCCTGCTCAAGATGGGGACCTACGGTCTGGTCCGCGTCCTGCTCCCGGTGGTGCCGCAGGGCGCCACCACCTTCGCCCCGTACCTGGGGGCGCTGGCCGCCGTCGGCATCGTCTACGGTTCGCTCGCCTGTCTCGCCCTCGCCCGCCCGGGCCGCAAGGGCGACCTCAAGCGCCTGATCGCCTACTCCTCCGTCGGCCACATGGGCTTCGTACTGCTGGGCATCGCCTCCCTCACTCCGGTGGGCGTGAACGGCGCGCTCTTCGCCAACATCGCCCACGGTCTGGTGACCGGCCTTCTCTTCTTTATTGTCGGTTCGCTCAAAGACCGTTACAGGACCGCGGACCTCGACACCCTTTCGGGTGAAACCGGCGCCGCGTTGTACGGCCGGGCCCCCCGGCTGGGCGCGCTGCTGGCCTTCGCCGCCGTGGCCAGCCTCGGGCTGCCCGGCCTGGCCGGCTTCTGGGGCGAGGTGCTGGCGATGCTCGGGGCCTTCGACCCGGCCGCCGCCCTCTCCCGCCCCGCCTTCGTCACCTACATGGTCCTGGCGGGCCTGGGCACCCTGTTGACGGCGGCCTACCTGCTGGTCGTGGTCCGCCGGATCTGCATGGGCGACCCGACTCGCCCGGCGGTCGCCCAACCGGCCGAGCTGCGCCCGTACGAGGCGGTCAGCTGGACCCCGCTGGCCGCGCTCACGCTGCTGGCCGGGCTCTGGCCCGCGCTGCTGCTGAGCCTGTCCGACCCGGTCGTGCGGCACCTGCTGGCGGGGGGCTGACCGCGATGACCGCCACCATCGCCGGGCCGGTCGCCGCGGCCCTGTCCAGTACCCCGTCCGGCGCCGCGGCCGCGTCCGCCGGCCACCAACTCCTGGGGCAGCCCGCCGTGAACCCGACCCCCCTCGCCCTCGTGCCGCACCAGCTGGCGGGCGCCGTCCAGCACCTCGCGGTGGCGAACCCGGGCACGCTGATCCAGTCGGTGGACTGGGTGGCGATCGCCCCGCCGCTGATCACCGCGCTGGCCGCGCTGCTGGTGCTGCTCGCCGACCTGTTCCTGCCGCAGGGCCGCAAGAAGCTGCTCGGCCCGCTCACCGCCGCGGCCCTGCTGGTCGCCCTGCTCTCCCTCCTGCCGCTGACCGGCGGTCACCCGAGGTCCACCTTCTGCGCACCGAACGTAGCGGGTGCCACCGACAACGCGGGCTGTTCGTACGTCGCCGACCACTTCGCGCTGGTCTTCCAGCTGCTGGCGCTCGGCGGCGCGCTGATCGCCGCGCTGCTCTCGCTGCACGCGGTGCGCGAGCAGCGGCTGCCGGCCGGCGAGTACTGGTTCCTGCTGCTCAGCAGCGCCGCCGGGGCCGCCCTGCTGCCCGCCTCCCGCGACCTGGCCACCCTGGTGATCGCGCTCGAGGTGGTCTCGCTGCCCTCCTTCGCGCTGGTCGCCCTCAAGCGCGACGGGCGCGGCGGCGAGGCCGCGCTGAAGTTCTTCCTCTCCTCGGTGACCGCGACCGCCGTGATGCTGCTCGGCGTCGGGTTCGTCTACGCGGCGACCGGCAGCCTGCACCTGGCCGCCGTCGCGGACGGCCTGGGCCACCTGCCGGCGCAGCTGCGGCCGCTCGCCGAGGCCGGCGCCGCGCTCACCCTGGTCGGCTTCGCCTTCAAGGTGGCCGCCGTCCCGTTCCACTTCTGGGTCCCCGACACCTACGCCGGCGCCCCGCTGCCGGTGGCCGGCTACCTCTCGGTGGTCGGCAAGGCGGCCGGCTTCGCCGGGCTGGCCCTGGTCACCACCATCGCGTTCCGCCCCTACGGCCACACCTGGGGCCTGCTGCTGGCGGTGCTGGCCGCCGTCACCATGACGGCCGGCAACGTGGCCGCGCTGCGCCAGCGCGGCGACTCGGCACAGGGCGCGGTCCGGCTGCTGGCCTGGTCCTCGGTCGCCCAGGCCGGCTACCTGCTGGTGCCGCTGGCCGCCGCCGGTTACGCCGGCACCCCGCGCCCGCTGGGCGCGACCGTGGCGTACGCGCTGATCTACGGCCTGGTCAACCTGGGGGCCTTCGGGGTGGCCGCGCTGGTGGCGCGGACCAGCCCGGCCAACCGCCTGGACGACTACCAGGGCCTGTACGCCCGCGACCGCTGGGCGGCGCTGGCGATGGCCTTCTTCCTGCTCTGCCTGGCCGGCCTGCCGCCGGGCGTGGTCGGCCTCTTCGGCAAGGTGGTGGTCTTCCGCAGCGCGGTGGACGCCGGACTGGGCTGGCTGGCCGTGATCATGGCGGTCAACGTGGTGATCGCCCTGTACTACTACCTGATGTGGACGGCGAAGCTCTTCGCCCCGGGCCCGGAGACCGCCCCCTGCGGCATGGGCCGGCAGCGGCCGCCCGCCTCGCTGACCGGCACGCTCGGGCTCACCGCGACCGCCGCCGTGGTGCTCTCCCTCGCCCCGCAGCTGGTGCTCCAGGTGGTCGGCGGCAGTCTGTTCTGAGCTGCGTCCGGGCCGCCGACGTGGGAGGAAGGGAACCAGGGCCGCCACTTCCTCCGTTGACCCAGCACAGAGGGATGTGAACCGAGGGCTTCCCACCGCACCACTTGGAGGGGCTGCCGTGCACCGCCAGCACAACGGACTGAGGACGGCGGTCCTGATCGGGGGGCTGTCGGCACTGATCCTGGTGATCGGCAGCTTCTTCGGGCGCGCCGGCCTGCTGATCGGCCTGCTGGTCGCCCTGGCCACCAACGGCTACGCGTACTGGAACAGCGACCGGCTCGCCCTGCGCGCGATGCGCGCCCGCCCGGTCAGCGAGATCGAGGCGCCGGTCCTGTACCGGATCGTGCGCGAGCTCTCCACCTCGGCGCGCCAGCCGATGCCCCGCCTCTACATCTCGCCGACCTCCGCGCCCAACGCCTTCGCCACCGGCCGCAACCCGCGCAACGCCTCGGTCTGCTGCACCGACGGCATCCTGCGGCTGCTGGACGAGCGCGAGCTGCGCGGGGTGATCGGCCACGAACTCAGCCACGTCCACAACCGCGACATCCTGATCTCGTCGGTGGCCGGAGCGCTGGCCTCGGTGATCATGTTCCTGGTGAACTTCGCCTGGCTGATCCCGTTCGGCCGCGACGAGGACGAGGACGGGCCCGGGCTCTTCGGCATGCTCGCCATCATGATCCTGGGCCCGCTCGCCGCCGGACTGATCCAGCTGGCCGTCAGCCGCTCCCGGGAGTACCAGGCGGACGCCGACGGCGCCCGGATCACCGGCGACCCGCTCGCCCTGGCCAGCGCGCTGCGCAAGCTGGAGGACGGTGCCCAGCGCCTCCCGCTGCCGCCCGAGCCCCAGCTCCAGACGGCCAGTCATATGATGATTGCCAGCCCGTTCCGCCCGGGTGAGGCGGGGGCCCGGCTCTTCTCCACCCACCCGCCGATGGGGGAGCGGATCGCCCGCCTGGAGCGGATGGCCGGCCGGTCCTGAGGGTCCACCGTCCCGGCGCCTGGGGACCAGCGCGCCGGCCCCGCACGAGGGAGACGACATGTTCGTGGTCACGCTGACCTACACCGCCCCGTTGGAGCGGATCGACGCCCTGGTGGCGGAGCACGTCGAGTGGCTCGACGCGCACTACGCGTCCGGCGCCTTCCTGGCCTCGGGCCGCCAGGTGCCCCGGGTGGGCGGGGTGATCCTGGCCCGCGCGCAGAGCCGCGAGGCGCTGGACGCCATCCTGGCCCAGGACCCGTTCGGGCGGGCGGGGGCGGCGGTGTACCAGGTCACCGAGTTCCTGCCGACCAAGACCGCTCCGGAGCTGGCGCCCTTCGCGGTCGACCCGGTCTGACCGACCGGGACGGCCGCCGGCGGGCGATCGCCGCCGGATGCCGGTCGGTCGCGATCGGGCCGCGATCGGGCCGCCGCCGGATCGCCGCCGGGTCGTGAGGTCCCGGTCGACTTCCCCTCACCGCCGGTTCACCCGGCGGGGAAGGGCTCCAGCCAGCGGAGCCGGTGGCGGACGGCCGCCGGCCCGTGGAGGCGGGGAGGACTGCCATGTGCGCCACCGAGAACGGCGGACACCAGGGCCCGGAGCCGGCGCAGGTCCCGGCGTCCGCCGCTGATCCGACCCAGGGCCCCGACGGCCCGACGCCGCCCGACCGCCGCCGGCTGCTGCAGGGCGGGCTGGTGCTGGGCGCGGCCGCCGCGCTGACGCTGGCGCCGATCTCCTTCGCCGCCGCTGCCGCCCCCGGCGAGAGCACCCGCACCGTCACCGGCACGCTGCCCACCGGAGCCGCCGACTTCGTCTACCTGCCCGTCGAAGTCCCCTCCGGGGTGCGCGAGATCGCGGTCTCCTACAGCTACGACCGGCCCGCGGTGCCGGCCGGCACGCCGGGCAACTCCTGTGACATCGGGATCTTCGACGAGCGCGGCACCGAGCTGGGCGGCCAGGGCTTCCGCGGCTGGTCCGGCGGGTTCCGCACCGAGTTCGCGATCAGCCGCGGCGCCGCCACGCCCGGCTACCTGCCCGGTCCGGTCCGGGCCGGCACCTGGCACGTCGTGCTCGGGCCCTACCAGGTCGCCCCGCAGGGGCTGACCTACCAGGTGCAGGTCACCCTGCGGTTCGGCGACCCGGGCCCCGCCTTCACCCCGAACTACCCGGCGGAGCGGGCCCGCGGGCGCGGCCGGGCCTGGTACCGGGGCGACTGCCACCTGCACACCGTGTACTCGGACGGCCGCCGGCTGCCCGAGGAGGTGGCCGCCGGGGCACGCGCCGCCGGTCTGGACTTCATCGTCTCCACCGACCACAACACCTCCGCCTCGCACGGGATCTGGGGCCCGCTGGCCGGCCCCGACCTGCTGATCGTCACCGGCGAGGAGGTCACCACCCGCAACGGTCACTGGCTCGCGCTCGGCCTGCCGCCCGGCGAGTGGGTCGACTGGCGCTACCGTGCCCGGGACGACGCCCACCCGCGCTTCGCGCGGCAGGTCCACCGGGCCGGCGGCCTGGTGGTGCCGGCGCACCCGTACTGCCCGTACGTGGCCTGCCAGTGGAAGTTCGGCTACCAGGACGCCGACGCGGTCGAGGTGTGGAACGGCCCCTGGACGTACGACGACGAGTCCGCCCTCGACGCCTGGGACGCGCAGTTGGCGCAGAGCCTGCGCCAGGGGCGCGGCTGGCTGCCCGCGATGGGCAACAGCGACGCGCACAGCGTCCCGCAGGTCATCGGCTCCCCGCACAACGTGGTGCTCGCCGACGACCTGACCCGCGACCTGGTGCTGGCCGGTCTGCGGTCGGGTCGCAGCTGGCTGGCCGAGTCCGCCGCCGTCCAACTCGACCTCACCGCCACCGGTCACGGGCGCCAGGCGGGGATCGGCGAGCGGCTGACCGTACCCGCGGACGCCCCGGTCGACGTCCGGCTCCAGGTCGCCGGTGTCCCGAACGGCACCGTGCGACTGCTCACGGACGAGGGGCAGTTGCACCAGGAGTCGCTGGGCGCCGACGGCAGCGGCACCGTACTGTGGCGCACCACCGCCTCGTTGGCGAGCTACGTGCGCGCCGAGGTCCGCCACCCGCTGCCCGACGGCGGCCCGGGCCGGGGCAACACCATGGGCGCCGCGCTGCCGTGGGGGCCGATGGCGGCGCTCACCAACCCGATCGTGCTCACCGCCGAGCGGGGCTGACCCGGGCGGGCCCGCGTCCCGCGCCGTGCCGTACCGCCCCGAGCCGCCGGGTACCGTCCCGGGCCGTCCCACTTCCGGGGTTGCGACCCTGCGAGCTGGACCATGCTGCCAAGGTGTAACAAGCTTGGCCCTGACAAGCTTTGCGCCCACTGGCGGACCGTCAGTGAATCGGCGGCAACGATGGACCTGGCCGGCCACCGGGGGAGAGTCCGTGGCGGCAACGGGAGGGAAGCGCATGCGGAGCGAGACAGTGCTCGGTGGTCGGTACCGGCTGGACACACGCCTGGGCAGCGGTGGCATGGGGACCGTCTGGCTCGCCCAGGACGAGCACCTGGGCCGCCGGGTGGCGGTCAAGCTCATCTCGCAGGCCCTCGACAGCTCGGGGCCCGAGCTGCGCGCCCGCTTCCAGCGCGAGGCGCGGATCACCGCCGGGCTGATCGGCCACGCGCACATCGTGACCCTGCTGGACTCGGACTTCTACCACGAACCCCCGTACACGGTGATGGAACTGATCGAGGGTGACTCGCTCGGGAAGATCATCAGGGCCCGGGCGCCGCTGCCGATCGGGAAGGCGGTCGAGTGGTGCGCGCAGGTCTGCGACGCGCTGGCCTTCGCCCACAACTTCGGGATCGCGCACCGGGACGTGAAGCCGGACAACATCCTGCTGGTGCACAGGTCCGCCGAGGTGGGCCACGGCACCGTCAAGGTCCTCGACTTCGGGATCGCCACCTACACCGAGGAGAGCCGCACCCGGATCACCGCCGACGGGAGCGCGGTGGGCTCGCTGCCCTACATGGCCCCCGAGCGCCTGGTCAGTGACCGTGACCGGCCCGAGCAGCCGGCGGACGACCCGCGCAGCGACCTCTACAGCGTCGGCTGCCTGCTCTACGAGCTCCTCACCGGACGACTGCCCTTCGACCGGGTCGACGGCTACGCGCTCGCCCACGCCCACAGCAGGCCCGCCGCGCCCCGCTCGCACCGCCCCGAGATCCCGGCGGACCTGGACCAGCTCACGCTGCGGCTGCTCGCGCGCCAGCCCGCCGACCGCCCGGCCGAGGCCGCCCAGGCGCGCGACCTCCTGCGCAGGATCGGCGCCGGCCTCGCCGCCCTGCCCCTCGTGGACGAGCCGCCGGTGGGCGCCGTCAAGGCCGACGCCCCCGCCCGCGGCGGGGCGGACTCCCAGGCGGTCCGGCTGTTCGAGCAGGTCGCGGCCGACCGGGCGCGGGTGCTGGGCCCGGACCACCCCGACACCCTGCTCAGCCGCTCCGAGCACGCCTACTACGTGGGCGCGAGCGGAGACCGCGCGCTGGCCGCCCGGCTCTACCAGCAGGTGGCGGTGGACCGGGCGCGGGTGCTGGGCGCCGACCACCCCAGCACCCTGGCCAGCCGCCACGAGCACGCCTACTACGTGGGGGCGGACGGGGACAGCGCGCAGGCGGCCCGGCTGTACGAGCAGGTGGCCGCCGACCGGGCGCGGGTGCTGGGCGCGGACCACCCGGACACGCTCGCCAGCCGGCACAGCCACGCCTACTACGTCGGCGGCAGCGGGGACGACGCCCGGGCGGCCGCGCTCTTCGAGCAGGTGGCGGCGGACCGGGCGCGGGTGCTGGGCGCCGACCACGCCAGCACCCTGGTGAGCCGTTCCGAGCACGCCTACTACGTGGGGGCGAGCGGGGACAGCGCCCAGGCGGCCCGGCTGTACGAGCAGGTGGCCGCCGACCGGGCGCGGGTGCTGGGTCCGGACCACGCCAGCACCCTGGCCAGCCGGCACAGCCACGCCTTCTACGCGGGCCGCAGCGTGGGTGACGCGCAGGGCGCCCGGCTCTTCGAGCAGGTGGCGGCGGACCGGGCGCGGGTGCTGGGGGCGGACCACCCGGACACGCTGGCCAGCCGCCACGAGCACGCGTTCCACGTCGGCAACGGCGGCGACAACGCGCAGGCCGGGCGGTTGTACGGGCAGATCGCCGCGGACCGGGTGCGGGTGCTGGGTCCGGACCATCCCAGCACGCTGACCAGCCGCTCCCAGCAGGCCTACTACGTCGGGGCGAGCGGGGAGCACGAGAAGGCCGCCCGGCTCTACGAGGCGGTCGCCGCCGACCGGGCCCGGGCGCTGGGCGCCGACCACCCCAGCACGTTGACCAGCCGGCACAGCCACGCCTACTACGTGGGCCGCAGCGTGGGTGACGCGCAGGGCGCCGCGCTGTACGAGCAGGTCGTGGCCGACCGGGCGCGGGTGCTGGGCGCGGACCACCCGGACACGCTGGCCAGCCGGCACGAGCACGCGTACCACGTGGGCAACGGCGGGGACAGTGCGCAGGCGGCCCGGCTCTTCGAGCTGGTGGCGGCGGACCGGGCGCGGGTGCTGGGTGCGGACCACCCCAACACGTTGACCAGCCGCTCCCAGTACGCCTACTACGTGGGGTCGACCGGGCGGAACGCCGAGGCGGCCGCGCTGTACGAGCTGGTGGCGGCGGACCGGGCGCGGGTGCTGGGTGCGGACCACCCGGACACGCTGGCCAGCCGGCACAGCCACGCCTACTACGTCGGGGCGAGCGGGGAGAACGCGCGGGCCGCCCGGCTGCACGAGCAGGTCGCGGCGGACCGGGCGCGGGTGCTGGGTGCGGACCACCCGGACACGCTGGCCAGCCGGCACAGCCACGCCTACTACGTCGGGGCGAGCGGGGACAACGCCCAGGCGGCGGCGCTGTACGAGAAGGTGGCGGCCGACCGGGCCCGGGTGCTGGGCCCCGACCACCCCAGCACGCTGACCAGCCGGCACAGCCACGCCTACTACGTGGGACGCAGCACGGTCGGCTGACGGCGGCGGGGGCGGTCGGCGGGGGTGCGCCGGGGTCCTCCGTTCCGGTGAAAAGCGGGACTCTCCCGGCCCTCGTGTCGATCGGTGGCGCGGGGCCGGGGATAGTCCTGCGAGTCCAGGGAGGACTCCGCAGAGGAGCAGCCCGTGGACGTTCCCGACGCCGACCGGCCCGGCCCCGCCGACCGCGTCGACAGCGCCGACCGGCACGGCGGCCGGGCCGTCACCCTGGAAGTCGGAGGCCAAGCGGTCTTAG
>NZ_BAAALF010000197.1:0-14437 GCF_039528135.1 Kitasatospora nipponensis
CTCCGGGCTCGGCAACGCCCGGGTGGCCGAGGAGGCGACCCGGCTCGGCGCCGGGCTGCTGGCGGTCGGCACGGCCGGACTGCTGCTGACCACGGTCCGGTACCGGCCGGAGACCGCCCAACTGCTCGCCTGCGGCTCGGCCGCAGTGCTGCTGCTGCCGTACGCCTGGCTGGTGCTGGGCCGCCCGGGCGCGCACCGTTGACCGCCCACCACCCGGGGACCCCGCGCCGCGGGCCACGTTCCCGTCCCATCTGTCTCTCGTGGAAGGACACCCCTGATGAGGGTGCTGTTGCTCGGTGCCGGCGGTTATCTCGGCCGTAGGGTCGCGGACCGACTGCTGCTGGACCAGGACCTACAGGTCACCGTGCTCGGCCGGCGGGACTCGGCCGACATCCGGTTCGACCTGTCGGCCGGCAGTCCGGGGGCGCTGGCCCGGTTCCTGGACGCGGTGGCGCCGCAGGTGGTGATCAACTGCGCGGGCGCGACCTACGGCACCCCGCGCTCGCTGGTCCGGGCGAACACGCTCGCGGTGGCGACGGTCTGCGAGGCGATCCGGCGCAGCCGGGAGCCGGCCCGGCTGGTGCACGTCGGGTCCGCGGCCGAGTACGGGCCGGTGGCGCCGGGCGTGCCGATCCCGGAGAGCGCCGAGCCGCGGCCGGTCGGCCCGTACGGCGTCTCCAAGCTGGCCGGCACGGAGCTGGTGGTCTCCTCGGGACTGGACGCGGCGGTGCTGCGGGTCTTCGACGTGGTGGGCCCGGGCTCGCCGGCCGCCTCGCTCTTCGGTCGCCTCGCCGAGGGGCTGCGGCGGGCGCTGGAGCAGAACGAGACGCAGGTCAGGATGCCCGACCTGTCCGCCTTCCGGGACTTCGTCGACGTCCGGGACGTGGCGCAGGCGATCCGGTCGGCGGCGGTCTCGGCGGCCACCGGGGTGGTCAACATCGGCAGCGGGCACGCGGTGCGGGCCCGGGACGCGGCGGACCTGCTGGTGCGGGCCTCCGGCTTCGAGGGGGCGCTGATCGAGGAGGCCAGGACGGTGGTGCTGCCGGCCCAGCCGCTGGGCGAACCGCTGGGGCAGGCCGTCGCGGTGCCCTCGGGCGTGGGGCTCGGCCTCGGGGGCGGGCTCGGCGCGGGATCCGGGGCGGGGTTCGGCCCGGGCCTGGGCGGCGGGTCCGGCTCGGGGCTCGGGCCGGGGCCGGCGGGAGCGGTCGGCGGTGAGCCGCGCACGGTCGGTGAGCTGCGCACGGTGGGCGAGCCGGTGCCGTGGCGCCAGGCCGACGTCCGCACGGCCCGCGAGCGGCTCGGCTGGCGCGCGCACACGCCGCTGGAGGAGTCGCTCGGTGACGTCTGGTTGGAGACCGCCTGCCGGGTGTGAGCGGCCGGGCGCGCGCGGCGGGCGCCGGTCCCACGATCCGGCGCCGGCCGTCTCGCCCCTCGGACCTGCTGTCTCGGAATACCGGCCCCACGTGACACTGTTGCCGTAGTCACCACCGATTTGACGACCATCGGAGTCCCCGTGTCGCTGCCACCCCTGGTCGAGCCGGCCGCCGAGCTCACCGTAGACGAGGTCCGCCGGTACTCCCGCCACCTGATCATCCCGGATGTCGGGATGGCCGGGCAGAAGCGGCTGAAGAACGCCAAGGTGCTCTGCGTGGGCGCCGGGGGCCTGGGCTCCCCGGCGCTGATGTACCTGGCCGCGGCCGGGGTGGGCACGCTCGGCATCGTCGAGTTCGACACCGTCGACGAGTCCAACCTCCAGCGCCAGATCATCCACGGCCAGTCCGACATCGGCCGCTCCAAGGCCGAGTCCGCGCGCGACTCGGTCAAGGAGATCAACCCGTACGTCGAGGTGATCCTCCACAACGAGCGTCTCGACAACGACAACGTGATGGAGATCTTCGCCGGCTACGACCTGATCGTCGACGGCACCGACAACTTCGCCACCCGCTACCTGGTGAACGACGCCGCGGTGCTGCTCGGCAAGCCCTACGTCTGGGGCTCGATCTACCGCTTCGACGGCCAGGCCAGCGTCTTCTGGGCCGACCACGGCCCCTGCTACCGCTGCCTCTACCCGGAGGCGCCGCCGCCGGGCATGGTCCCCTCCTGCGCCGAGGGTGGCGTGCTCGGGGTGCTCTGCGCCTCGATCGGGTCGATCCAGGTCACCGAGGCGATCAAGCTGCTGACCGGCGTCGGCGAGCCGCTGGTCGGTCGGCTGATGATCTACGACGCGCTGGAGATGACCTACCGCCAGGTCAAGGTCCGCAAGGACCCCGACTGCGCGCTCTGCGGCGAGAACCCGACGGTCACGGAGCTGATCGACTACGAGGCGTTCTGCGGTGCGATCTCGGAGGAGGCCCAGGAGGCCGCCCTGGGCAACACCATCACCTCCAAGCAGCTCAAGGAGATGCAGGACAACGACGAGGACATCCTGCTGATCGACGTCCGCGAGCCCGGCGAGTACGAGATCGTCAGCATCCCAGGTGCGGTGCTCATCCCCAAGAACGAGTTCCTGATGGGGAACGCGCTGGAGAAGATGCCGCAGGACCGCAAGATCGTGCTGCACTGCAAGACCGGCGTGCGCTCGGCCGAGGTGCTGGCCGTGCTGAAGTCGGCCGGTTTCGCGAACTCCGTCCACCTGGGCGGCGGCGTGATCGGCTGGGTCAACCAGATCGAGCCCGCGAAGCCCGTCTACTAGCCGGACCGCACCGCCCGTGAACGGCCGCAGGGCCGCCCCCGACCGGGGGCGGCCCTGCGGCCGTTCACGGGCCAGGTCCTAGAGGGCGCCCTTGCGCTGCAGGACGCTGTAGGCGATCCAGCCCGGCAGGACCGGCAGCCAGAAGGTCAGGATCCGGTAGAGGAAGACCGCCGAGGTGGCCACCGCGGGCGGCATCCCGGCCAGCGTCAGCGCACCGAAGAGCGCCACCTCGACCGCGCCGATCCCGCCGGGCGTCGGCACCGCGGAGCCGGCCGCGTTGGCGGTCAGGAAGATCACCGCGACCGCCGGGAAGCTCATCGACCCGCCGAAGGCCCGCACCGAGGCGTCCAGGCAGGCGGTGAAGGCCAGGGTCAGCATCAGGATGCCGCCGAAGCCGGTCAGCAGCTTGGTGGGCGTCTGCATCAGGTCGAGCATCCGCGGCACCACGCCGAAGAAGAGCGAGCGCACCCGGGTCACCACGAACCGGCGCAGCGGCGCGACGGCCGCGATCACCAGCGAGAGCACCGCGGCGCTGAGCACCCCGATGATCACCGCGCGCTGGCTGCCCAGGTCGCCGTTGCCCTGCCGGCCGGTGATCAGGCCGAAGCAGAAGAGCAGCAGCAGGTGACCGCCCAGGCCCGCCAGCTGGGAGGCGCCGACGCTGGCCACCGCCTGGCCGGGCCGCACCCCGGACTTCTGCAGGTAGCGGGTGTTCAGCGCGATGCCGCCGACCGCCGCGGGGGCGACCAGCTTCACGAAGGACCCGGCGAGCTGGGCCGCTATGGTCCGCCGGAACGGCAGCCGCTCGGGCACGAAGCCGGTCAGGCTCATCGCGGCCGCCACGTAGGTGAGCGCGGCGGCGGCCAGCGCGGCGGCGGTCCAGCCCCAGTTCATCTGGGAGAACCGCAGCTGGCCGGGCTGGATGGTGGTCACCGCGAGGTAGGCCGCGAAGGCCAGCGCGACCACCGTGATCAGGGTCTTGGGCCGCAGCCGCTCCAGCTTCACCGGCTCCAGCGGGGCCTCCGGCGCGATCTCCAGGATCTCGGCCCGGATCCGGCTGAGCAGGTCCTCGCCGGCCACCGCGATGTCCTCCTCGGCCTGCTCGCGGGTGCGCTCGCCGGCCGCGACCTGCTCCAGGGCCAGCGCCTGCGCCGCGGCCTTGCGGTCCTTGGCGAGCCGGGCCAGGTCGGAGCGGGTCTGCCGGCTCATCCCGACCGGTTGCAGCAGCGGCAGCGCCGCGGCCACCCGTTCGGGGCCCAGCACCCGGTGCGCGGTGGCGACCGAGCGTTCGGGGCCGATCCGCAGGGCGAAGGTGGTCAGCAGCTGGGCGACGTCGATGCGCAGCGTCAGGTCACCGGCCGCGATGTCGCCGCCGGAGAGGTTGACCAGCAGGCCGTGCTTCTCGTCCACCACCAGCAGCGACTCGTCGGTGAGCCGGCGGTGGGCGATCCGGCGCTGGTGCAGGGCGGCCACCGACTCCCAGAAGGAGGCCATCACCTCGTCGGTGATCTGCTCGTCGGTCAGCTCGTCGAGGGCGCGGCCCTCCACCTTCTCGTAGACCAGGATCGCCGCGTCCGGGCCCAGCTCGGAGGTGGCCACCAGCTGCGGGGCGTGCGCCCCGGCCGCGGCCGCCGCGTACGCGATCAGCGCCTCCTGCTCCAGCGCCTGGCGCAGCGACTGGGGGCTGCGCCGCACGGCCACCGAGCGCAGCCGCAGCCGGCGCCAGAACCGGTAGAAGAAGCCGGAGGCCTGCTGCTCGCGGTCGATGATGTGGACGTCGAGGGTGGTGCCGTCCTGCTGGTTGACGTAGTAGCGGCGGGTGCCGCCGGGGGCGTCGGGGGCGCGGTGCGCGCCGGACGGCGCGAAGCCGACCTTGCGCAGGCCGAGCATCAGGTGCTGCCCGGTCGGGCGGATGTTCGGCGAGCCGATCGCGTACAGCGTGCCGTACGCCACCGACCAGCCGATCAGCACGGTCAGCAGCAGCGACAGCGGGGTGGTGTAGCCGCTGATCAGCTCGTTGGTGCCGCTGAGCACCACCACGATCCACAGCGCCACCCGCCAGCGCGGCCGGCTGCTCATGCCGACCGCCGTCATGTAGGCGATCACCGGGGCCAGGTAGCCGTGCACCGGGTCGGTGAGCGGGCCGCCGCCGCCCGCCGGCAGCCGGGTCAGCGCGTCGCGGACGGTCTGCGAGGCGCCCTCGGCCACCCACCAGTCCACGCCGAGCGAGACCCCGTAGGCCAGCACCGAGGCGAGCACGCCGTCGGCGACCCGCAGGCCGTCGCGTTTGATCAGCCGTTCGACGGCGAACGCCAGCGGCACGGCGAGCACCGCGACGCTGGAGAGCAGGCTGCCGATGGTGCTCAGCCAGGGCGCGACGTCCTTGACGTTGCTGTGGATGTCCGACTCGATGCCGGAGGTGGTGTTGCTGGCGATGCCGGCGATGACGAAGAGCGCGATGATGCCCAGCAGGCCGGCCAGGAAGCGGATCAGGTCGGAGGGGCGGTGGGCGCGGGCGGCGAGCAGTGGCTCGTCGACGGCGAGGTTCTCGCCCCCGACGCCCTCGACCTGGTCGGTGACCTCGTCCCGGTGCCGCTCCCCGGGCCGGTCGCCGGCCGGCGCCGGTCGCGGCTCCCGGGGTGCGGGCGCGGTGCCCTTCACCAGCGAGACGGCCGGTTCCTCGGCTTCCTCGGCGGGGGGCAGTGCGGCGGCGGACTCCTCGGAGTCCTCGTCCACGTCCACGTCAGCCGTCCCGGTCATCTGGTCTTGTCCTCGTATCACCACTCACCGCCTCGAAGATGGTGGCATGCCGAACTCCCTGCTGCTGGACAGGGGCCGCAACGGGCGCGCCGATTTGCGTCCGCGCGCCTTCGGGGTTCCTCCGGATGGGCAAGAATGCCCCGGTGACCGAGAACAGCGCGGACCAGCGCGCCACCGGTGAGCTGCCTCCGTTCGCCGAGCTGGTGCTCGACGTGGTCGACCGTATCCCGGCGGGCCGTGTCATGACGTACGGGGACGTGGCGGAGTACCTGGAGCAGGGCGGGCCGCGCCAGGTCGGCCGGGTGCTGGCGCTGTACGGCAGCGCGGTGGCGTGGTGGCGGGTGATCCGCGCGGACGGCGCGCTGCTGCCCGGCCACGAGCAGCGGGCGCTGGCGGCCTACCGGGCGGAGGGGACGCCGCTGCGCAGCACGGCGGGCCGGGGACCGGTGCGCGGCTCGCAGGCGGCCGAGGACCTGCCCCGGGTGGACCTGCGGCGGGCCCGCTGGGACGGGCGGTAGGACTGGCACGGTCGGCATCCTGCCCAGCCCGACCGGCTCCCACCTGCTCGAACAGGCGCGTGCGCGCTCCCGCGCGCCGGTCTGCCCCGCGGATCTCGTACGCTCGTAGGTCTTCCCCGGCCGGCGCCGGGGGTGACCGCCCGCCGACCTGCCGACCCCGGGACTTTCGTGGCCTCCCCCTACCGACTGGTGCGCAGCCCGCTCGCGACGCCCGCCCCGCCCGTGCTGGACCCGCACCAGCGGGCGGTGGCCGAGCACGCGGGCGGGCCGCTGCTGGTGCTCGCCGGGCCGGGGACCGGCAAGACCACCACGCTGGTCGAGGCGGTGGCCCGGCGGGTGGAGCGGGGCACCGATCCGGAACGGATCCTGGTGCTCACCTTCAGCCGCAAGGCCGCGATGGAGCTGCGCGACCGGATGGCCCTGCGGCTGCCCGCCGCGCCGCAGGCGACCACCTTCCACTCGTTCTGCTACGCGCTGCTCCGCTCCCACCAGGAGCCCGAGCGGTACGCCGAGCCGCTGCGGCTGCTCTCCGGCCCCGAGCAGGACGTGATGGTCCGCGAGCTGCTGGCGGGCGGCGCCCAGGACGCGGCGGACGGCGCCGGCCGGATCAACTGGCCGCTGGACCTGCGGGCCTGCCTGACCACCCGCGGCTTCGCCGACGAGGTGCGCGCGGTGCTGGCCCGCAGCCGCGAGCTGGGGCTGGGCGAGCAGGAGCTGGCCCGCTTCGCGGCGGGCGTGCAGCGCCCGGACTGGGCGGCGGCCGCGCACTTCCTGGCCGACTACCTGGACGTGCTGGACCTGCGCGGGGTGCTCGACTACGCCGAGCTGGTGCACCGCGCGGTGCTGCTCGCCGAGCGCCCCGGCAGCGATCTGCACGAGCGCTACGACGTGGTCTTCGTCGACGAGTACCAGGACACCGACCCGGCCCAGGTGCGCCTGCTGCGCCGGCTGGCCGGCGGGGGGCGGGACCTGGTGGCGGTGGGGGACCCGGACCAGTCGATCTACGCCTTCCGCGGCGCCGACATCAACGGCATCCTCGACTTCCCGCAGCAGTTCCCGCGCCGCGACGGGCAGCCGGCCGAGGTCCGGGTGCTGCGGGTCTCGCGCCGCTCGGCGCCGGTGTTGCTGGCGGCCTCGCGCGAGCTGGCCCGGCGGATGCCGATGGGGCGGCTGCCGGCCGAGAAGCTGGCCCAGCACCGCGCGCTGCTGGCGGGGCGGGCGGGCGAGGCGCAGGGGCGGGTGGAGGTCTACACCTACCCGAGCCCGGGGGTCGAGCTGGAGAGCGTCGCCGACCTGCTGCGCCGCGCGCACCTGGAGGAGGGCGTGCCGTGGGGCGAGATGGCGGTGCTGGTGCGGGCGGGCGCGCGGGCCATCCCCGGCGTGCGCCGGGCACTGAGCGCGGCCGGGGTTCCGCTGGAGATCGACGGCGACGACCTGCCGCTGCGCGAGGAGCCGGCCGTGGTGCCGCTGCTGCTCGCACTGCGGGTCTGCGCGGAGGGCGCCGCGTACGAGAAGTCGGCGGAGTCGACGTCCGAAGCCGCCGCCGATCCGGACGATGCGGGGGAAGCCGGTCAGGCCGCCGAGGCCGGCCGGACCGACCCGCTGACCGTCGAGGTGGCGCACACCCTGCTCACCGGCCCGCTGGCCGCCCTGGACGGCGCCGACCTGCGCCGGCTGGGCCGCGCCCTGCGCCAGGAGGAGCGCGCCGCCCTGCGCGGCGCGGGCGACGGCGACGGTCCGGAGCCGCTCGCGCGCCCGGCCGAGGAACTGGTCCGCGAGGCGCTGGCCGAACCCGAGCGCCTGCTCGCCCTGGACCCCGCGCACGCCCGCCGGGCCCGCGAGCTGGGCCTGCTGCTGCGCAAGGTCCGCGACCACCTGCGCGGCGGCGGCACCGGTGAGGAGGCGCTCTGGCTGCTCTGGGAGGGCAGCGCGCGCTGGCGCGAGCGGCTGGAGCGCGCAGCGCTGCGCGGCGGGGCGGGCGGCCGGCACGCCGACCGCGACCTGGACGCGATCTGCGCCCTGTTCGAGACGGCCGCGCGCGCCGAGGACCAGGTGACCGGTCACCGCGGCGGCCTGGACCTGCTGGCCGAGCTGGCGGCCCAGGACATCGCGGCCGACACCCTCACCGTGCGCACCGCCCGGCCCGAGGCGGTGCGGCTGATGACCGCGCACCGCTCCAAGGGCCTGGAGTGGCGCCTGGTGGTGGTGGCCGGGGTCCAGGAGGGCCTGTGGCCCGACCTGCGCCGGCGCGGCTCGCTGCTGGAGGCCGACCGGATCGGCCGCGACGGCCTGGCCGAGCCGCTCACCCCCGGCGCCCTGCTCGCGGAGGAGCGCCGGCTCTTCTACGTGGCCGCCACCCGGGCCAAGGAGCGGCTGATCGTCACCGCGGTCAAGGCCCCGGCCGAGGACGGCGACGAGCCCTCGCGCTTCCTGCGCGAGCTCTACCGCGAGGAGCTGGACCCGCGCACCGGCAAGGCCCTGCGCCGCACCCCGCAGGTCACCGTCGAGGACGTCACGCACCGCCCGCGCCGGCCGCTCTCGGTGGCCGCGCTGGTGGCCGAGCTGCGCGCGGTCACCGTCGATCCGGCCCGCTCGCCGCAGCTGCGCCGCACCGCCGCCGAGCGGCTGGCCCAGCTCGCCACCGCCACCGACGAGGACGGCGTCCCGCTGGTCCCGGCCGCGCACCCGGACCGCTGGTGGGGGATGGCGGACGTGACCGCGGGGCCGGTGCCGCTGCGCGAGCCGGACCGGCCCATCCAGCTCTCCGGCAGCGGCCTGGAACAGCTCGACGCCTGCTCGCTGCAGTGGTTCCTGGCCAAGGAGGTCAAGGCGCAGACCGGCACCTCGGGCGCGCAGGGCTTCGGCAACGTGCTGCACGCGCTGGCCGACGAGGTGGGCTCCGGGCGCACCCCGGCCGACCTGGCGGTGCTGATGGAGCGCCTGGACACGGTCTGGGACGCGCTGGCCTTCGACGCGCCCTGGAAGTCCACCCAGGAGAAGACCCAGGCCCGCGCCGCCCTGGAGCGGTTCCTGCACTGGCACGTGCTGGAGCGCGGCCGCAGCACGCTGGCCACCGAGCACGACTTCGACCTGACCCTGCCGGTGGGCGAGCTGGCGGTGCGCATCCGCGGGGTGATGGACCGGGTCGAGCAGGACGAGCTCGGCCGCGCCTACGTGGTCGACTTCAAGACGGGCAAGCAGCACCCCAGCGACCGCTCGCTGCCCGAGCACAAGCAGCTGGCCGTCTACCAGCTGGCGGTGCGCGCGGGGGCGCTGGACGGCCTGCTGGCGCAGCGCCCGCCGCTGGGCGGCGCCGAGCTGGTGCAGCTGCGGTTCGAGGACAAGCGGCTGCCGCAGGCGCCCAAGGTGCAGCACCAGCCGCCCGAGGCCGAGCCGTGGATCGAGAACCTGCTGGCCGACGCGGCCGGCCGGGTGCTGGCCGAACGGTTCGCCCCCAGCACCGGCACCGCCTGCGGCCACTGCGACTTCCGGCGCAGCTGCTCGGCCCAGCGCGACGGCCGCCAGCTGATCGATTAGGCACAACGTCGGACCGTCCGGTTACCGTGGCCACCATGCTCAGCCACCCCGACCAGCTCAAGGAGCTGCTCGGCATCCCCTTCAACCGGGAGCAGATGCGCGCCATCGGCGCCCCGCTGGAGCCTGCCGTGATCGTCGCGGGGGCCGGCTCGGGCAAGACCACCGTGATGGCCGCCCGGGTGGTCTGGCTGGTCGGCTCGGGCGCGGTGCGCCCCGAGCAGGTGCTGGGCCTGACCTTCACCAACAAGGCCGCCGCCGAGCTCGCCGAGCGGGTGCGCACCGCGCTGGCCCGCGCCGGGGTGCGCGAGCCCGTGGAGCCGTACCAGCCGTACGCGGCCGAGCAGGACGCCGGCGGCGAGCCGGAGATCTCCACCTACCACGCCTTCGCCGGGCGGCTGCTCAAGGAGCACGGCCTGCGGATCGGCATCGAGCCGGACGTGCGGCTGCTGGCCGACGCCACCCGCTTCCAGCTCGCCGCCCGGGTGCTGCGCACCGCCCGCGGCCCCTTCCCGCACCTGCGGGAGACCTTCTCGGCCCTGGTGGGCGAGCTGACCGCGCTGGACGCGGAGCTGGCCGAGCACCTGGTCGAGCCGGCCGAGCTGCGCGCCTTCGACACCGCGCTGCTGGACGGGCTGGCCGCCGTCAAGCTGACCAACGCCGACCTGCGGGCCGTCCCGGAGGCCGCCCAGGGCCGCCTGGAGCTGCTGCGACTGGTGGAGGAGTACCGCCGCCGCAAGGCCGCCGCCGGCCTGCTGGACTTCGGTGACCAGATCGCCGCCTCGGCCCGCCTGGCGCAGCAGCGCCCGGAGGTCGGGCAGCTACTGCGCGAGCAGTACCGGGTGGTGCTGCTCGACGAGTACCAGGACACCTCGGTGGCGCAGCGCCTGCTGCTGGCGGGCCTGTTCGGCGCCGGGCCGGGCAACGCCGGCGGCCACCCGGTGACCGCGGTGGGCGACCCCTGCCAGGCCATCTACGGGTGGCGCGGCGCCTCGGTGGCCAACCTGGACGACTTCCCGCTGCACTTCCCCGCGTCCGACGGCGCCCCCGCGGCCCGCTACGCGCTCAGCGAGAACCGGCGCAGCGGCGGGCGCCTGCTGGAGTTCGCCAACCGGCTGGCCGCTCCGCTGCGCGCGATGCACGAGGGCGTCGAGGCGCTGCGCGCGGCCCCCGGCGCCGAGCTGGACGGCTTCGCCCGCGTCGCGCTGCTGCCCACCCACGCCGAGGAGGTCGACTGGCTGGCCGACTCGGTCGCCCACCTGGTGCGCACCGGCACCGCGCCGGGCCGGATCGCGGTGCTCTGCCGCGGCAGCGCGGCCTTCCCGGAGATCCACGCGGCGCTGGTGGCGCGCGAGGTGCCGGTCGAGGTGGTGGGCCTGGGCGGGCTGCTGCAACTGCCGGAGGTGGCGGACCTGGTCGCGGTCTGCGAGGTGCTGCAGGACCCGACCGCCAACGCGGCGCTGGTGCGGCTGCTGATCGGGCCGCGCTGGCGGATCGGGCCGCGCGACCTGGCGCTGCTGGGCCGGCGGGCGGCCGCGCTGGTGGCCGCCGGCCGTCCGCAGGGCGCCGACGCGCTGAGCGCGGCGGTGGCGCAGACCGACCCGACCGAGGTGATCTCGCTCTCGGACGCGCTGGAGACCTTCCTGGAGGCGGCCCAGGACGACGACCTGCCGTTCTCGCCGCAGGCCCGGGTCCGCTTCGCGCACTTCGCCCGGGAGATCCGCGACCTGCGCCGGGTGCTGGCCGAGCCGCTGATGGACGTGTTGCACCGGGTGCTCACGGTGACCGGCCTGGAGATCGAGCTGGCCGCCTCCCCGCTGGCGCTGGCCGCCCGCCGCCGGGAGACCCTGAACGCCTTCCTGGACGTCGCGGCGGGCTTCGCCGACCTGGACGGCGACCCCGGACTGCCGCCGTTCCTGGCCTTCCTGCGCGCCGCCGAGACCTACGACCGGGGGCTGGACAGCAGCCTGCCCGGCGGCGAGGACACCGTGAAGGTGCTCACCGCGCACAAGTCCAAGGGGCTGGAGTGGGACGTGGTGGCGGTCCCCGGCCTGGTCCGCGGCGCCTTCCCGAGCAACCGCGCGCGCGAGCGGTGGACCAGCCGGCGCCCGGTGCTGCCGCACCCGCTGCGCGGCGACGCGGCCACCCTGCCGACCGTGCCGGCCTGGACCGCCAAGGGCATGACGGCCTTCCGGGAGGGCCTCAAGGCGCAGGCGGCCACCGAGGAGCTGCGGCTGGGGTACGTGGCCTTCACCCGCCCGCGCAGCCTGCTGCTGGCCTCGGGCCACTGGTGGGGTCCGAGTCAGAGCACGGTGCGCGGTCCCTCCGACTTCCTGGAGGAGCTGCGCGCGCACGCCGAGCGCCCCGGCAACGGCGAGGTCGAGCGGTGGGCCGAACCGCCGCTGGAGGGGGCCGAGAACCCGGCGCTGCGCCAGGGCGTGGAGACCCCCTGGCCGCTGCCGCTGGACCCGCACGCCCAGCAGGCCCGGCGCCGGGTGGCCGAGGTGATCACCCGCCGGCTGGACGGGCAGCCGCCCGCCGCCCCCGAGCGCCTGGCACCCGAGGAGCAGCGCCAGGTCGACTCCTGGGACCGGGATCTGGGCGCGCTGCTCGGTGAACTGGAGCGCTCGCGCCGCTCGGTGCGCGAGGTGCCGGTGCCGGCCGCGCTCTCCGCCTCGCAGTTGATGTGGCTGGCCGCCGATCCGGACGGCTTCGCGCACGAGCTGGCCCGCCCGCTGCCGCGCCCGCCGCAGACCGCGGCCCGCCGCGGTACCCGCTTCCACGCCTGGATCCAGGCGCAGTACGCGCCGTTGCTGCTGCTGGAGGCGGAGGCGCTGCCCGGCGTCGACGAGGACGGCATCGCCGACGAGCACGACCTGGCCCAGCTCAAGGAGGCGTTCCTGCGCGGTCCGTACGCCCGGCGCCGGCCCTACCGGGTGGAGGCGCCGGTGCAACTGGTGCTCGCCGGGCGGGTGGTGCGCGGCCGGATCGACGCGGTGTATCGCGAGGGTGACGGCGACGCTGGGTCACCGGGGACGGCGCGTTACGAGGTGGTGGACTGGAAGACCGGCCACGAGGAGAACGCCGATCCCCTGCAGTTGGCGATCTACCGGCTGGCCTGGGCCGAGCAGCACGGCCTTCCGCTGGAGCAGGTCACGGCGGCGTTCTGCTACATCCGCAGCGGCCGGGTCGAAAGACCGGTAGGACTTCCTGACCGGAAAGCGTTGGAAACGCTCCTGATCGGGAACAGTGACTATTAGGTCACAGAGAGCATCCAACTCGTCACGGAGTCGCGCGAAACCGATGCGCAGTGCACGTTTCGCGCCTATTGTGGGGTCGGTAACCGGTCACCCGCGTCTTCCCGGCCGCCGGACAGGCCCCCGATCACCACCCTCAGTCATCGCCGCAGGTGTCCGCGCGACACCGGGGCCTTCTGCTGGAGAGACCGACGTTGAGCGCGACCGGATGGTTCAGAGATCGGCTTGCCGGTCCGACCCGGGGCCCGGCCACTGTCCGCGCGACGGGCACCTGGCCCAGGACGGCACTGGCCCTGCCGTTCATCGGCATGGCCCTGGTGGTCTGCCTGGACTACTTCAGCACCATCGAGGTGACCGTCGAGCCGGCCCTCACCGCCGTGCCGGCGCTGGCGGCGATCGTCAGCCGCCGGGTCTGGTACCCGATCCTGACCGGCGTGCTGGCCGAGTGCGCGGCCTTCGCGATGGCGGCCTACAACGACGTGCTCGGCGAGTCGGTGCACAGCGCCACGGTCTTCGCGATCGCGCTGGTCACCGCGATCAGCTGGGTCAGCGCCACGCTGCGGGTGCGCCAGGAGCAGGCACTGGCCGACGCGCAGCTGGTGGCCGAGATCGCCCGCCGGGTGCTGCTGCGCTCGGTGCCCGACCGGGTCGGCACCGTGCGGGCGGCCGTGCACTACGCGGCCGCCGCCGCGCACGCCCGGATCGGCGGGGACCTCTACGAGGTGGTCAACACCCGGCACGGGGTGCGCGCGGTGGTCGGTGACGTCCGCGGCAAGGGCCTGAGCGCGGTGGAGACCGCGGCCGCGGTGCTGGGCGCCTTCCGCGAGGCGGCGCACCAGGAGCCGGCCCTGGAGAAGGTGGCCGGCTGGCTGGCCGTCAGCCTGGACCGGGCGCTGCACGAGAACGACCACCCCGGGGTGGAGGAGGAGTTCGTCACCCTGGTGCTGATCGGGGTGGGCCACGACGGCGTCGCGGAGATCGTCAACTGCGGCCACCCCGCCCCGCTGCTGCTGCGCGGGGACGGCGTGGTGCGGGTGCTCGAACTGGAGGAGACGGTACCGCCGCTGGGCGTGCTGGACCCCGCCGAGGTCGCGCCGCCGGTGCAGCGGGTGCTCTTCGAGCCGGGGGACCGGGTGCTGCTCTTCACCGACGGCGTGATCGAGGCCCGGGACCGGGCCGGGCTCTTCTACCCGCTCGCCGAGCGGCTGCCGGGCTGCGCCGAGGGCGGGCCGGTGGACGTGCTGCAGCGGCTGCACGCGGACGTGGTGCGGCACGTGGGCCGTCAGCTCGGCGACGACGCCGCGATGCTGCTGCTGCAGTACGAGCCGACCCCGGGCGGCTCGCAACTGCCGCACCAGAACGGCCGGCTGGCCCGCCAGTAGGGCGCGGGCCGGTCCGGCCGGGCGAGGCCCGAGGGCC
This sequence comes from Kitasatospora nipponensis, assembly GCF_039528135.1. Lineage (NCBI taxonomy): Bacteria > Bacillati > Actinomycetota > Actinomycetes > Kitasatosporales > Streptomycetaceae > Kitasatospora > Kitasatospora nipponensis. Next base: position 14,181 of record NZ_BAAALF010000197.1, read on the forward strand.
GGTCCTACAGGTCGACCTCCACCAGCAGCGGCCGGTGGTCGGAGACCCCGACCCGCGGGGCCGAGGTGGTGCCGACCGCCGTGCGCGGCACGCCGACCGCGAGCACGTGGTCGAACTGCACGGCCGGGCGGTGCGAGGGGTAGGTGGGGGTGCGGGCCAGGTCGTGCCAGCCCTGCAGGCGCGGGCGCGGCTCGGGCCCGCGCCGGCGCCGCGGCACGGCGGCCCGGGCGCGGCGGGCGGCGCGCAGTTCGCCGCGG
>NZ_BAAALF010000198.1:0-14222 GCF_039528135.1 Kitasatospora nipponensis
TGCGGGACCCCTCGCCCTCGGCCCGCTGCCGCTCCAGGTCGTGGCGGGCGGCCGCGCGCACCCCGCCGCTCTCCCCGCTCTCGCCGCTCTCCAGCCGGCCGGCCTGGCCGCCGGCGACCGGGTCCCAGTAGCGCACCGTCCCGTCGTCACTGGCCGTGACGGCGAGCGGCCGGCCGTCGAGCACCACGGTCGCCACCGCCCGCACCGCGTCCAGGTGGCCGACGGTGGGCGCACCGACGGGCTCACCGGTGGCCAGGTCCCACAGCCGCACCGTGCGGTCGGCCCCGGCGCTGACCGCGTGCGGACGACCGTCCAGCAGCAGCGTCGCCACCCCCGCCACCTCGCCGTCGTGACCGGCCGTCGGCGCGCCGAGCACTCGGGGGGCCGTCAGGTCCCAGCTGCGCAGCAGCCCGTCGTCCGAGCCGGCGACGGCGTGCGGACGGCCCTCCAGCTCGACGGTGGCGACCGCGCCGACCCAGCGGGTGGACTCCATCAGCGGCGACCCGGCCGGCCGCCCGGTCTTCACGTCCCAGAGCCGGACCGTCCCGTCGGTACTGCTGCTGACCGCGTGCGGGCGGCCCACCACCACCGCCGTCGCCACCGCCCGGACCCGGTTGGCGTGGCCGGTCATCGGCTCGCCGACCTGCCGCCCGCAGGTCAGGTCCCAGAGCCGCACCGACTCGTCGCCGAAGCCGCCGCCGGTGACCGCGTGCGGACGACCCTCCAGCAGCAGCGTCGCCACCGCCGCCACCTCGCCGCTGTGGCCCTTCAACGGCTCGCCGACCTGCTCCCCGGTGACCGCGTCCCAGCGCCGCAGGTCGCCGAAGTCGCTTCCGGTGAGGATGAGTTCGCGACCGTCGACGACGGCTGCGGCCACCGCCGCCACCGGGCCGAACGGGTTGCGGAGCGCCGCGCCGACCTGCTCGCCGGTGGCCAGGTCCCACCGGCGCACCGACTCGTCGCCGAAGCCGCCGCCGGTGACCGCGTGCGGACGACCCTCCAGCAGCAGCGTCGCCACCGCCGCCACCGTGCCGGCGTGACCCGCCAGCGGCTCACCGATCTGCTCGCCGGTCGTCAGGTCCCAGCGTCGCGCCGTGCCGTCCCAGCTGCTGGTGACCGCCAGCGGACGGCCCGCGACCACGGCCGCCGCCACCGCCACCAACTCGCCGGTGTGGCCGGCCATTGGGCGGCCGACCGGTTCGCCCGAGGCGACGTCCCAGACCCGGACCAGCCCGTCACCGCCCCCCGTGACGACCAGCGGACGGCCCTCGACCACCAGGGTCGCCAGCGCCGTCACCCCGCGCTCGTGGGCGCCCAGCACGTGCCGTAGCCGGGGCGCCAGCTGACTGCCGGTGGCCCACGCCACCCGCCAGGGCGCGGGCGGCTCGCCGGCCACCGGTAGCGCGCCGAGGCCTGCCGCCAACTCCCGGGCCCCGTACCGGTTCGCGTCCAGGGCGAGGACCTGCCGGCGCACCGCGGGGCCTGCCGCGCGGTGCAGGTGCGCCGAGGCCCGGTACACCGCGGCGGCCCACCGCGCGGCGGGCCCGGCCGCCCGGTCGAGCAGCGGCAGCACCTGTCGCGGATCCGCCGTCACCAGAAACCGCGGATCCGTCAATTGCTGGTCCACCAGGCCCGGTTCGAGGTCCTGGTGCCCGCCGAGCAGATCATCACCCATGGCCGGCACAGTAGCCGCCGCTGCCGACAGCGCTCCAAGGGGCCCCGGGAACCGTGTCCCGGTCGACCACCGCCGGCGTGCCCGTCACCCAGGTCAGGGGCGGGTCACGGGTGGGTCATCCGCAGGACGTCGAGGGCCTCGTCGAGTTGCGCCTCGGTGAGCAGGCCGCGCTCCAGGTAACCACGGTCGATGACGACCTCGCGGATCGTCCGGGACTGCGCCAGCGCCTGTTTGGCCACCTTGGCGGCCTCCTCGTAGCCGATGTAACGGTTGAGCGGAGTGACCACGGAGGGGGAGGACTCGGCGTAGGAGCGGGCGCGCTCGACGTTGGCGGTGATGCCGTCGACCGTGCGGTCGGCCAGCAGGCGGGAGGCGTTGGCGAGCAGGCTGATCGACTCCAGCAGGTTGCGGGCGATCACCGGCAGCATCACGTTGAGCTCGAAGTTGCCGCTCGCGCCCGCCATCGCCACCGTGGCGTCGTTGCCCACCACCTGGGCGGCGACCATCGCCACCACCTCGGGGATCACCGGGTTGACCTTGCCGGGCATGATCGAGGAGCCGGGCTGGAGGTCGGGCAGGTTGATCTCGGCCAGGCCGGTGCGCGGTCCCGAGGCCATCCAGCGCAGGTCGTTGACGATCTTGGTCAGGCCGACCGCGATCGTGCGCAGCTGGCCGCTGAGCTCCACCAGCGCGTCCCGCGCGCCCTGCGCCTCGAAGTGGTTGCGCGCCTCGGTCAGCGGCAGGCCGGTGGCCCGCGCCAGCTCGGCGATCACCGCGGCCGAGAAGCCGGGCGGGGTGTTGATGCCCGTCCCCACGGCGGTACCGCCCAGCGGCAGCTCGGCCACCCGGGGCAGGGTGGCCCGCAGCCGTTCCTGGCCGTAGCGGACCTGGGCCGCGTACCCGCCGAACTCCTGGCCCAGGGTGACCGGGGTGGCGTCCATCAGGTGCGTGCGCCCGGCCTTGACCACCTCGGCGAACGCCGACGACCTGGCCTCCAGGGCCAGCGCCAGGTGGTCCAGCGCGGGCATCAGGTCCTCGGTGACCGCGGCGGTGGCGGCGACGTGGATCGAGGAGGGGAAGACGTCGTTGGACGACTGACTCGCGTTGACCTGGTCGTTCGGGTGGACGGGGTGGCCCAGCCGCTCGGCGGCGAGGGTGGCGATCACCTCGTTGGCGTTCATGTTGGAGGAGGTGCCGGAGCCGGTCTGGAAGACGTCCACCGGGAACTGGTCGTCCCAGCGGCCCTCGGCCACCTCGGCGGCCGCCTGCCCGATCGCCCCCGCCACCGCGGCGTCCAGGATGCCCAGCCGGGCGTTGACGGTGGCCGCCGCCGCCTTGATCCGGGCCAGCGCGGCGATGTGCGCGCGGCTCAGGTGCCGGCCGGAGACCGGGAAGTTCTCGACCGCGCGCTGGGTCTGCGCCTGCCACTTCGCGGCGGCCGGCACCCGCACCTCGCCCATCGAGTCGTGCTCGATCCGGTACGCCTCGCCCTCGCCCTGAGCCGCGTCCCGGCCCTGGCCGTCGCCCTCGGATCGGACACCCTCCTGCTGTGCGCCCATCGCACACCACCTCCCACCCCAGCACAGCTCCCCCGGGTCGCCGGGTATTTCCGGCGGCCCGGGGATTCACCCGTCAGGCCCAGCCCGCTGGGCCGCCCGTCGTCAGGACGGCGTGCGGCGCGGCTCGCCCCGGTAGGTGCCGAAGGACCAGCGGTTGCCCTCCGGGTCACGGGCGGCGAAGTCCCGCGAGCCGTAGTCGGTGTCGTGCGGCGCGCTGGTGATCTCGGCGCCGGCCGCCTTGGCCCGGTCGTGCAGGGCGTCGGGCTCGTCAGTCACCACGTAGGCACCGAAGGAGCCGGGCGGCAGCGACCAGTCCTCCCCCGCGTCCTCGGCGTCCGGCGCGGGCTCGCGGACCGAGCCGAGCATCACGCCGCCACCGGCCGGCCAACTGAGCTCGGCGTGGTGCACCACGTCGCCCTCGCCGTAGACGGCGGTCTCCTCGAAGCCGAACGCCGTCACCAGGAAGCGGATCAGGGCCCGGGCGTCGCGGGCGCGCAGGCAGGGCCAGACCTGCGGGGGCGGCGCCGCTGTGGTGTCGGTTGCTGCGGTGTCGGCTGCTGTCGTGTCGGCCATCTCGACCGGACCTCCTCGGTAGTCGGGCCCCGGATCGCCCCGGGACGCCTCCAGCCTGCGCCGCGGCGGGGGCGGTGGCTTGGACGTTTCGGAACAGGTCGGCCGCCCGGTCACGACCCGCCGGCGGCCACCGGCCCGGCCGCGGCCGGCGACCCGAGCACCTCCTCGGCCAGCCAGCGGCTCGGCGGGCAGCCGGCCAGCGCCCGGAACTCGCGCGCGAGGTGCGCCTGGTCGAAGTACCCGCAGTGCGCGGCGAGCCGGGCCAGCCCCAGGCCGCCGTCCACTGCACCGCCGTCCACTGCACCGCCGTCCACTGCACCGGGGTCCGCTGCACCGGGGTCCGCTGCGCCCAGGTCCATCGGGCCGGGGTACAGAGAGCCCGGATCCGCTTCACCCAGGTCCATCGGGCCCGCCACCGGCCGCCGGGGCCGCACCGCGCGGGCGGCCAGCAGCCGGCGGGCCCGGTCGAAGCGCACCACCCGCGCGGCGGCCTTCGGGGTCAGGCCGATCTCGGTGCGGAAGCGGCCCGCCAGGTGGCGCCCGCTCCAGCCGACCTCGCGGGCGAGAGCGGCGGCCGAGGGCCTGCCGCCGCCGTCCAGCAGCAGCCGCCAGGCCCGCACCACCTCCGGCGACAGCGCGCTCGGACGGGTCGCGCCGAGCAGCCGGGTCAGCAGCCAGTGGTCGACCGCGGCGAACCGGGCCGGCCGGTCCGGCGCCGCGCAGAGCCGCTCGCGCCCCTCCCCCGCCCAGCCGCCCAGCACCTGCTCGGCGGCGAAGTCCTGCCCGGCCAGTTCCCCCGCCGGCAGCCCCAGCAGGACCCGGGCCCCCAGCGGACTGAGCGCGATCTGCACGCCCGACTGCCGCCCCTGATGGGTGATCAGCGCCGGGCTGGTGTGCAGGCCGCCGAGCAGCGCCCGGTACTCGGCCGGCGCGGCCGCCGGGTCGGGGTGCGCGCGCACGGTCAGCGGGTCGTCCAGGGTGAGGATCAGCGTCAGGTACGGGGAGGGCAGCCCGCGGTGGCGCATCGGCGCCACGCCGCGCTGCCGGTAGCCGGAGTACCACGCGACGTAACGGCGCAGCGCGGGGGCCGGCCGGCCCTGGACCGCCTCGTCGACGATCTGGTCCGGGCCCGCGGGCTCCGCGTGCGGGGGGCTGGTCACCCGTTCATTCTCACCCGTCGCCGGGCCGCGGTCAGCACGGGTGGGGCGGGGGGACGGCGGACCGGAATGACGGGTCCACCCGGCGTGTTGCCCCCGAGGGGGCCGGGCGACGAGGAGAGGACGATGGACTCGCTGACCTCGCTGGTGCAGTCCGCCGGTCTCTGGTCCTACGCGCTGATCTTCGCCCTCACCGCCGCCGAGACCAGTGCCTTCGTCGGCGTGGTGCTGCCGAGCGAGACGGTGATCCTCTTCGCCGCCGCGCTGGCCGCCCAGGGCACCCTGAGCCCGCTGCCGCTGGCGATCGCGGTGATCGCCGGCGGGATCGTCGGGGACAGCGTCGGGTACTGGCTGGGGCGGCTGCTCGGCCGGCGGGTCGCCGCCCGCCGCCGGGGCCACCGGATCCGCCCGGGCGGGCGGATCGACCGGGCCGGCGGCTACCTGCGCGAACGCGGTGGTCCGGCCGTCTTCACCGGGCGCTTCATCGGGTTCGTCCGCTCGTTCGTCCCGTTCGCGGCCGGCGCGGCCCGGATGCCCTACCGCCGTTTCCTGGGGTTCAGCGCCGCCGCCTCGGTCGCCTGGGGGCTGGCCAACGTGGCGCTGGGCTACTTCCTGGGCGCCTCCGCCGAGCGGCTGCTGCGCACCATCGGCCTGGCGGGCGCGGCCGCGGTGGCGGGTGTGGCGCTCGCGGCGATCGGGCTCTGGCTGCTGCGCCGGCGGCGGGCCGGGCGCCCGGCCGCCGAGGCGGCGGGGGCGGCGGACGCCTCGGAGGGATCGGAGGGAGAGGGAGGGGACCCGGCCGGCGGGGCGCGGAAGGCGGGCACGGTGGCGCAGGCGGGCCCCGGGGAGCAGGCGGAGGTGGCCCGGGAGGCGGGCGGGTCACTGCAGGATGTTGACCGCCCGGGCCACCACCAGCACCACGGTCAGCAGTGAGACCACCGACTGCAGCATCATCAACAGCTTGGCCCAGAGCGAGAGCGGCATGGTGTCGGTCGGGCTGAAGGCGGTGGCGTTGGTGTACGCCACGTAGAGGTAGTCCAGGAACCCGGGCTCCCAGTGCACGGGCGCGATGTCCTGCTGCTGCATCTGCGGGAAGAGGAAGTCGGGGTAGTCGGCGGTGCCGCGGGCCCGGGCGGCCGGACCGCCACGGTCCCACTCCCAGTACCAGAGCGCGAAGGCGATCACGTTGGTCGCCCAGACCGCCCCGCCGGTGCTGAGCAGGGTGAACGCCGTGGTGCTGCCGTGGCCGTAGACCAGGTCGCGGACCAGGCCGACCGCCGACCAGCCGTTGGCCAGGCTGATCGCCGCGACCAGCAACAGGCTCAGCGAGCGCAGCACGCGCGAGCTGCGGCCCAGGGTGCGGTGCGGGTTCATCGCGGCGAGCGCGACCAGCAGGCCGACCTCCAGGGCCGGCAGCAGCCAGCGCGGGTGGATGCTGAGCCGCGCGGGCAGGGTGAACTGCAACCCGATCGCGCAGAGGATCACCACGGTGACCGCCCAGCGCTGCTCGGCCTCGGTCTCGGTCTGCCAGACCGGCTTCGGTGCCTCACCGTTCCCCGCGGCGCCCGCGCCGGTGCCGGGCAGCGGCACCGGCGAGTCGACCAGCAGCGCCTCGATCCGGTCGAGCCGGTGGTGCAGCAGCTCGGCGAGCTCGTGCGCGCTGCCCGACGCGGGGGCCGGGGCGGCGCCCGGGGCCGGGGGCGTCGGGGCCGGCGGGGTCGGGGCCGGCGGGGTCGGTGCGCTCGCTGCCGGCCGCTCGGTGGCCTCCGGCCGGTCGTCGCGATCATCGTTCATGGCGCCCATTCTGCTCGCCGGGCCCGGGCCGGGCGGAGCCGGGCGGGGCATCGGGAACCTGACGGCGTGTCAGTGGCCGTCGATATGCTGGTTCCTCCACCAACGATCCCACCGAGGAGCACAGATGACCGACCCGGTCGACGGACCCGAGCTCGACGGCCTCGAGCTGCTGGGTCAGGCGCACGACCACCTGCGGGCGGCGGTGCGCGGCGTGCCGGCCGAGGGCTGGGGCGTCCCCACGCCGTGCAGCCGGTGGACGGCGCGGCAGGTGCTCAACCACGCCCGGCTGGACCAGCTCGCCTACGCCGCCGCCGTCACCGGCACCGGGCACCCGACCAGCGACCCGTTCGCCCCGGTCGACGAGCTGGACGGCGACCCGTTGGCGGGCCTGGAGCAGGTCTTCGACGCGGTGCTCGGCGCGCTGGCCACCCTGCCCGCCGGCGCGGAGAGCGCCCCCACCCCGATCGGCCCGCTGGCCCCCTGGCTCGGCGCCGGCGCGGCCGCGCTGGACGCGGCGGTGCACGGCTGGGACATCGCCGTCGCCACCGGACAGCACCTCCCGCTGCCCGAGCCGCTCGCCGAGGGCCTGCTGGTGGTGTCCGGACACCTGGTCGAGGGCCTGCGGGCGTACGGCGTCTTCGCCCCCGCACTGCCCGCCGGGCCGGGCGACTCGGCCGGTGACGCGCTGCTGCGCCTGCTGGGCCGCGATCCGCGCTGGAGCGCCACGCCGGCGCGGTGAGCCCGGGCGCGGTGAGCCCGGGTCGGGCCGGGGTCAGCGCAGCAGGCTGTCGAGGAACGGGTTGCCGAAGACGCGGTGCGGGTCGTGGCGGTCCAGGGTGGCCACCGCCTCGTCCCAGCCCGGGTCGCCGCTGGCCCGGTAGGAGGCGGGGATGACCCGGCCCAGGACGTCGGGGTCGGCCCAGGCGGCGTCGGCGGTGTAGGCCCAGCCCTTGGACCACTCGACGCGCAGCGCGGCCCGGGTGCCGTCGAAGGCGGTCAGCAGGTCCTGCTCCAGGTCGCGGCCGAAGGCGTGCAGGTCGGGGGTGCCGGGCAGGGTCAGCACGTCGAACCAGACGGCGACGTCCCACTCCGGGTGGTCGGCCCGCGGGCGCAGCGCCGAGAGCAGCGGCGGGCGGGCGCCGGGGACGCCGCAGACCGCCGGGTCGTCCAGGGCGGTGACCCGGATCTCCACGGCACCGTTGACGGGGTACCGGCCCTGGCCCTGGTACTGCGTCAGCAGGCGCTGGTAGCCGTCGGTCATCCGGTGCACCACCCACTGCACGTCGGCCCGCCGGGCGAGCACGGCGTAGCCGTTGGCGGTCATCCGCAGCGTGGTCGGGCGCACGTACTGCAGCAGGGTGCGCGAGGGGCCCCAGAGGTCGGAGCGCAGACCGCCGGCGAGCAGGTGGGTGACCACGTCGAGGCTGAGCAGGTCGCGCAGCAGGCTGCCGGAGAGCAGCACGTCGGTCAGGTCGCCGGTCAGGCCGAGTTCGGCGATCAGGAACTGGAGTTGACCGAAGACCGGGGCCAGCGCCCAGGAGCCGCTGATGAGTTGCCCGGCCAGGTCGGCGACCGGCGTGGGGATGTTGTCGGAGAACGGGTAGTTGTAGGGCACCTCGACGGCGCGGGAGGCGAAGGGGCGGCGCGGGGTGACGCTCCAGGACTTCAGCCACGGGCGGTCGGTGTAGGCGAACCAGATCGCCTCCACCCGGCCGTCGCGCTCCAGGAAGTCGGCGAACGTGTCGCCGTTGCCGGTGCCCGGGGCCGCGAAGAGTTCGGTGGCGGGGATGTCCAGCCGGCTGACGCAGCGCAGGTTCTGGTCCACCCCGGCCCGCAGTTCGGCCTCGACGACGAAGGCCCGGCCCAGGTTGACCAGCAGCGCGGCGCAGTCCGGCTCGGAGCGGTCGAAGGTGCGCAGGGCGTAGCGGCCCGCCCCCTCGTCCCAGACCACGGCGGTCAGACGGGTGACCAGGTTGCTGACCGAGCCGAAGCCGTGGCCGGCGGGCGCGCCCTCCCCCGCGGCCGGCACGGCGGTGCCGTGGCCACCGATGGCGAGCACGCCGCCGAGCGTCACGTCACCCGGCGCGGGGCAGGCGGTCAGGCCCAGGCCGCGGCCCGCCAGGTGGACGAGGAGCTGTTCGAGGTCGGCGCCGGCCTGCGCGCGGACCCCGACCGGGCGGCCGGGGTCGGTGGGGCCGACGGCGGTCAGGTGGCGGGTGGTGTCGACCAGCAGCACGGCGGTGCCGGCGGGCGTCCCGTCGGCGACGGTCAGCGGGGCCCAGGTGTGCCGGTGGCCCTGCGGGCGCAGCCGCCAGCCCTGCGCGTGCGCCCAGTTCGCCAGCGTCACCACGTCGTCGGCGGTGGCCGGGGTGCAGGTCCAGAGCTGGTCGGCGCGGATCTCGCCGGCCCAGTTCTCGAACTCCTGCCGGTGGACCTCGATGCCCGGCGGGAAGGCGGGCGGGGCGGGCACGCCGTCGGCGGGGGGCCGGTCGGGGCCGATGGCGCCGCGCAGCAGCCAGGACACGCCGCCGAGGGCGGCCGAGCCGGCCAGCAGTCGACGCCGTGTCAGGCCGGTTGGCTGCGACGGTCGGTCCGTCGAGCCGTCCGAGCCCGTGAAGTCCTCCCGGGTCATGCCACCCTCCTCGTTCGCACAGGCGCGCGTCCAGATGGGATCTGAGCGATCGCGACGGGCCCGACAGTAGACAGTGACGGGTCCACGGCGACTCGATTCCAAGATCCATCACTGGTTCGAGTGAACTCGGCGGACTGCGGGAACTTTCCGGAGAGAGTCATGGGCGAACGAAGCACCGGGCCCGGTGACCTCTTACGGAGTTCTGACGCCACGTCGTCCGGGACCGCTCGCAGGACCGGCTCCCACTAGCGTCGCGGGTATGGAGATTCTGCTCACCGGCGGCGCCGGGTTCATCGGTTCGGCGATCGCCGCCCGGCTGGTCGGGGCGGGGCACCGGGTGCGGGTGCTGGACGCGCTGCTGCCCGCGGTCCACCCCGACGGCCTGGCCGGCGTCCGGCTGCCGGCCGGGGTCGACTTCGTGCACGGGGACGTCCGGGACCGGGCGACGGTCGAGCGGGCCCTGCACGGGGTGGAGGCGGTCTGCCACCAGGCGGCCATGGTGGGGCTGGGCCTCGACCTGGACGACGCGCCCGACTACGTGTCCTGCAACGAGCTGGGCACCGCGGTGCTGCTCGCGGCGATGGCCCGCGGCGGCGTGCGGCAGCTGGTGCTCGCCGGGTCGATGGTGGTCTACGGCGAGGGGCGCTACGACTGCGCCGAGCACGGCACCGTCGCCCCGGGACCGCGCCGGCCGACCGACCTGGACGCCGGCCGCTTCGAGCCGCCCTGCCCGCACTGCGGCGCGCCGCTGCTCGCCGGGCTGGCGGCCGAGAGCGCACCGGCCGATCCGCGCAACGTGTACGCGACGACCAAGCTGGCCCAGGAGCACCTGGCCGCCGCCTGGGCCCGGGCCTGCGGCGGGCGGGCCCTGACGCTGCGCTACCACAACGTGTACGGGCCCGGGATGCCGCGCGACACGCCGTACGCGGGGGTCGCCTCGATCTTCCGCTCGGCGCTGGCGGCCGGCCGGGCCCCGCGGGTCTTCGAGGACGGCGGCCAGCGCCGCGACTTCGTCCACGTCGAGGACGTCGCCGCCGCCAACGAGGTGGCGCTGGCCGCGCTCGCCGGCCGCCCGGCCGGCAGCGCGCGGGTCTACAACACCGGCAGCGGCACCGTGCACACCGTGGGCGAGATGGCGGCCGCGCTGGCGGCGACGCACGGCGGACCGGCGCCGGTGGTGACCGGCGAGTACCGGCTGGGCGCCGTGCGGCACATCCCCGCCGACGCGCTGCGGCTGCGCGAGGAGCTGGGGTGGCGCCCGGCGGTCGCGTTCGCCGAGGGCATGGCGCGGTTCGCCGCGGCCCCGCTGCGTGGGGCGGACCGGCCGGTGGCCGCGACGGCGAGCCGCCGCTGACACGCCGACCGGCGTCGCCGGCAGCCCCGCGAGGGCCGGCGGTGGCGCGGGTGACGCCGGCCGGGCCGCTCAGGTCTGGTGCCAGGACCGCTGCCAGGGCGCCTGCTGCCAGGCGTGCACCTCGTCCGGCGGCCAGGCGTCGGCGGCCCGCAGGCCCAGGACCAGGGCCGCGATGTTCCAGGCGTCGTCCTCGCCGCGGTGGTGGCGCCCCTCCAGCGGGAGTCCGGCCAGCTCCAGGGCCTTGGCCATGCCCGGGCGCCGGCGCAGCCCGTTCGCCGTGGTGAAGGCGGCCTTGGCGTTGGTGTGCCGCCGCCCGAACGGGTACTCCACCCGGGCCGCCTGGCACTGCCGGGTGAACTGCAGCCGGTCGTAGTCGCCCCAGCTGGCCCAGGGCCGCTCGCCGGCCCGGTGCTCGGTGGCCAGCAGCCGGCAGGCCTGCGCGAACGAGACCCCGCCGGCCACCTCCTGCTGGGTGAGCCCGGTCAGTTCGGTGCAGAAGGCGCTCACCGTCGAGCGGGCGGGCCGCACCAGGATCCGGTGCCGGCCGACCCGCTCACCCGCGGCGAGGTCGACCACCGTGAGCCCGATCTCGATGATCTCGCTGACGGCGCCGGGCGGCACCGGACCGTCCCAGCAGGTCGCCTCGACATCCACCACGTTCAACAGGCTCATTCGCTCGATCCTGCTCGGCGCGGCGCACCCGGGCAACCGGTTTTCGCGGTTGTCGGGTCGCTCAGCCGGCCAGGGCCTGTGCCGGCGCGGCGGGCAGGGCGATCTCGAAGCAGCAGCCACCGTTCACGTTGCGCACCGAGGCGCGTCCCGCGTGCGCCTCGACGATGCCGCGCACGATCGCCAGGCCCAGCCCGGCCCCGGTGTCGCCGTGGTGCTCCACCGCGCCGCCGGGCACCGCCCCGCGCAGCGGCCGCGGCGTGCGGGCGCTGCCGGCCCGCCAGCCGGTCTCGAAGACCCGGCCCAGGTCCGCCTCAGGGATGCCGCCGCAGCCGTCGGTGACCGAGAGCACCACCGCCCCCTCCTCGCGCCGGGCGGCCACCGCCACCACGCCGTCCGCGGGGGTCGAGCGGATCGCGTTGATCAGCAGGTTGCCGAGCACCCGGGTGATCTCCCGGCCGTCCACCTCGACCGGCGCCGGCTCGACCTGCTCGCCGCTCAGGTGCACCCCGCGCTCGCGGGCCAGCGGGTAGGCGCCGGCGATGGCGTCGCCCACCAGGTCGTAGACCGAGACCCGGGCGAGCGAGAGGGTCAGCGCGCCGGCCTGGATCCGGGAGAGCTCGAAGAGGTCGTCGACCATGCCGGTGAGGCGGTCCACCTCGGTGCGGATCCGGCCGTGGTAGCGGGCCGGGTCCTCGGCCACCCCGTCCTCCAGCGCCTCGGCCATCGCGCGCAGGCCCGCCAGCGGGGTGCGCAGGTCGTGCGAGATCCAGGCGATCAGCTCGCGGCGCGAGGACTCCAGCGCCTGCTCGCGTTCGCGGGACTCGGCCAGCCGGGCACTGGTGGCGGCCAGCTCGCCGCTCAGCTGGGCGAGTTCGGAGCCCAGCGGGCCGGCCGGCGCGGCGAAGCCGGCGTCACTGCCGACCGTGCGGGCGGCCAGCGCCAGTGCCCGGCTGCCGGCCACCACCTGGCGGCCGACTATGGCGGCGGTGACCAGCGAGACCACGGCGGCCATGCAGGTGACGGTGATGACCACGCCGAGGTCGTGATGCGAGAGGAACATCGCCTGGGCCACCGCCAGCGTGCCGGCGGTCATCGCCAGCACGGTGACCACCGCGACGGTGAACAGCGAGAGCGCCACCGAGCGGCGGCGCAGCAACCGCACGGTCGGCCAGCCGACCAGCCCGGCCGCTCCGGCGGCGAGCGCGGCGTAGAGGGCGATCAGCAGCAGGTCCTTCACGCGGACGCACCTCCGGTCGTGGTCGCGGGCGCGGTCGGCGCGGCGGCGGGTCCGGCAGGTTCGGCGGCGGGTCCGGCAGGTCCGGCGGTGGCAGCGGGGTGGACCGGGTCGAAGCGGTAGCCGACCCCCCAGACGGTGCTGATCAGCACCGGCGCGGCCGGGTCGTCCTCGACCTTCTCGCGCAGCCGGCGCACGTGCACCGTCACGGTGGACAGGTCGCCGAAGTCCCAGCCCCAGACCTTGTGCATCAGCTCCTCCCGCCCGAACGCCGTGCCGGGGTTCTTGGCCAGGAAGGTCAGCAGGTCGAACTCCCGCTGGGTCAGCGAGAGTTCACGGCTGCCACGGAAGGCGCGGCGGGCCTGCTGGTCGAGCGCGAGGTCCCCGGCCCGCAGCGGGCCGGCGGGCGCGCCGCCGGGGACGGGCGCCGGCGCGGCGTTGCGGCGCAGCACCGCCTGGATCCGCAGGACGAGTTCGCGCGGGCTGAACGGCTTGGTGACGTAGTCGTCGGCGCCCAGCTCCAGGCCCAGGATCCGCTCGGACTCCTCGCCCTTGGCGGTCAGCATCACCACCGCCGGACCGCCGCCGTCCACCCGCAGCCGGCGGCAGACCTCCAGTCCGTCGATCTCGGGCAGCATCAGGTCGAGCACCACCAGGTCCGGGCGGCCCTCGGCGGCCCGCTCCAGCGCCTCGCGGCCGTCGGCGGCCCGGTCGACGGCGTAGCCGGCCCGCAGCAGGTAGCCGGTGACCACCTCGGCGACGGTCGGATCGTCGTCGACCACCAGGATCCGGGCGGCGGGCTGGGCCGGCGGCGGGGCCGTGGGGGGCGCGGGCCGGGCGGCCGGGTTCTCTGTCACGCCTCCGAGGATAGGGATGCCGCGGCCCTGATCGTCCGGGCGCGGGCCGCCGTAGGACTTCCGTAAGGTGGCGCCGCACCCCCGCGGGGCCCCGCGCTGCCTAGCGTGGACGCCGTGACCTCTCCTCCCTCCGTGCCGGCCGCCTGCCCGCCGGCGCCCCTTCCTTCCGTCGACGTCGTGCTCCCCTGCCTGGACGAGGCGGCGGCGCTGCCCTGGGTCCTGGGCCGGATTCCGGCCGGCTGGCGGGCGGTGGTCGTGGACAACGGGTCGCGGGACGGCTCGGCCGAGCTGGCCCGCTCGCTGGGCGCCACCGTCGTGCACGAGCCGCGCCGCGGCTTCGGGGCCGCCTGCCACGCCGGGCTGCTGGCCGCCACCGCCGAACTGGTCTGCTTCCTGGACTGTGACGGATCCCTCGACCCGGCCCAGCTGCCCCGGGTGACCGCCCCGGTGCTGGCGGGCGAGGCCGATCTGGTGCTCGGCCGGCGGCGCCCGACGGCCCGCGGCGCCTGGCCACCGCACGCCCGGCTCGCCAACGCCCTGCTGGCCGAGCGGCTGCGGGCGCGCACCGGCGCGCCGCTGCACGACCTCGGCCCGATGCGGGCGGTCCGCCGCGAGCGGCTGCTGGCGCTGGGACTGGCGGACCGCCGCTCCGGCTACCCGCTGGAGATGGTGCTGACCGGGCACGCGGCCGGGATGCGGATCGCCGGGGGGGGGG
>NZ_BAAALF010000199.1:0-428 GCF_039528135.1 Kitasatospora nipponensis
CGCCTCACGGCCGGCGCGGGCGCCGCGGGCCCTTCGGGGCGGGGCGCGGCGGCTCGCCGGGGGGCGCCGCCGGTTCGGTCGCCGCCGAGGTCGCCGCCGAGGTCGCCGCCGGGCCCGGGGTCTGGGTCGGGGGCGCGGGCGTGCCGTGCAGGGCTTCGCGGGTCGGCGCGCCGAGCTTGCGCAGGGCGTTGGCGACATGGTGTTCGACGGTGCGCGGCGAGAGGAAGAGGGCCTCGGCGATCTGTTGGTTGCTGGCGCCCTTGCGCAGCAGCGCCGCCACCTCGCTCTCCCGCGGCGAGAGCTGGTCGCCGTAGCCGCGGCGCCCGCGCGGGGCCGGGCGGGCCAGGCCCAGCTCGCGCAGCGTCTGCTGGCAGTGCGCGGCGTCCGAGGTGGCCCCGAGCCGGGTGTAGGCCCGGGCCACCTCGTCG
>NZ_BAAALF010000199.1:438-14218 GCF_039528135.1 Kitasatospora nipponensis
TGGGGCCCCGCCCCACTTCTTCGAGCCGGGCCGCGCCCTGCTCGCGGTCCTCGACGAGCAGCGTGCGGGCGGCCTCCTCGGCCGCCCGTGCGGCGGGGTAGGGCCGGCCGATCTCCTTGAGGAGCAGCTGCGCCCGGCCGAAGTGCTCCGCGGCGCGGGCGACGGGCGCGCCCACCCCGGCGCCCACCCCGGCGCCCGGATCGGAGCCCGGCCCGGCGGTCGTCTCGGCGGTCGTCGGACGGGCGAGCAGGCCGCGGCAGAGTTCCAGGTCGGCCTCCAGCGCGGGGGCCCGGTCCGCCCGCTGCTCGACGGTCCGCCGCAGCGCCGCGGTCAGCTCCTCGGCGCCCGGCCGGTCGCGCAGCGCCAGCGCGGTCTGCACGGCGGTGGCCACCAGCCCCGAGGTCTGCGCCCAGCCGGCGCCGTGCCGCACGACGTCCAGCAGCGGCGTGATCGCGGCCCAGGCCGCCCCGGGGTCGCCCTGGGCGAGCCGGGCCCGCGCCAGCCAGGCCGTCGCGACGCACTCCTCGGCGAGCTGACCGTGGTCGATCTCCTCGGCCAGCGAGCCGAGTTGCTCGATCGCGCTGTCCCAGTGGCCGCGCAGGGCGGCCAGCTGGGCGTGCACGATCCGGGCGATGCTCTCGATGTAGGCCATCGTCGGGTACTGCGCGGCGAGCGCGGCGAACCGCTCCGGCAGGCCCTCCCAGCGCCCGGCGTGCCACTCCAGCACCAGCAGGGTCATCGCGCTGAGGCACTGCACCACCCGGTCGCCGGACTCCCGCGCCAGCTCCTCGGCCTCGACGAGCAGCGGCGCGGCCCGCCGGTCCAGGCCCAGCACGATCGCGACGTCGGCGACGTTGTGCAGCGCCCGGGCGCTCTGGCGCACCACCTCGCGGTCCTCCGCGCGGCGCGCCAGGTCGCCGAGCAGCTCCCAGACCGCGGGGTCGCCGACCTGGACCATCAGGGTGAGCCGGGAGGCCCGGACGGTGGCCCGCGCCGCCTCGGTCCCGGTGTCGGCCACGCTGCGCTCGGCCCGGGCCATCCAGGCCAGCCGATCCTCGACGGGGTGGTGCCCCCCGATCAGCGCGAGGGCCACCAGGGCGCGGGCCGCCAGCTCCGGGCGCTCCGCCAGCTCGTCGGCGGCCTGTTCGAGCTCCCGGAAGCCGGCCACGTCGCCGGCCTGGTTGACCATCAGCAGCCCCAGCCCGAGCCGGATCTCGCCACGGGTCGCCCGGGCCAGGGCCGGATCCACCACCAGCCCGCGCAGCCGGCGGCCGGCCGCCGCGTAGTCGACGCTGTTGTAGGCGATCCGGCTGAGCGCCAGCGAGGCCCGGGTGCGCAACTCGCCGTCGATCCGCGGCTCGGCCAGCACCTCGTTCAGCAGGCGGGTGGCGGTGCCGTCGTCCCCCATCGCCACGGCCTGGTCGGCCGCGGCCGACGCCTGCTCCAGCCAGCCCCGGCGGTCGCTGAGCGCGCGGGTGTGGTGCGCGATCTGCACCAGCGGCGGCGGCGACTGGAGCCGCAGCAGCGCCAGCGCCTGCCGGTGCAGGCTCTCCCGCCGCGGTCCCAGGATGTGCTGGTAGACGACCTGCTGGGCCAGCGTGTGGCGCAGGGTGTAGCGGGTGGGCGACAACTCGTGCAGCGCGGCGGCCCGCAGCGCCAGCGTCAGGCCGTCGGCCGCCTGCCGCGGCGGCAGGCCGGCGACCTCGGTCAGGACGGACTGCGAGGCCGGCACGCCGAGCATCGCGGCGGCCTCGACGACGGCGACGGCGTGCGGGGGCAACTCGGCCAGCCGTTCCAGCACCGCCTCGCGCAGCGCCCTGGGCACCTCGGTGCGGGCCAGCTCCTCCTCGAACCCCGCGGCGTCGGCGGCGTGGTGCCTGCGCCGCTCCAGGATCGTCAGCAGGTCCTCCTCGGCGATCAGCGGCAGGGCCGCGCTGTGCTCGAAGAGGGCCGCGGCCAGCTCGCGGCCGGCGGCCGGTCCCAGGGCGGCGGCCGCCAGCTCGCCCAGGTCGTGTTCGGTCAGCGGCCGCAGGACGAGGTCCGCGCTGCCGGTGCCCGGCGGGGTCCGGAAGGCGGTCCCGAGCACCGGGCGGCCCGGCGGCAGCTCCTCGCGCCGGTAGGTGAGCAGCAGGCCCAGCCCCGCCGGCAGGTTGCGGGCCAGCAGCAGCATCAGCTCGCGGGTGGCCTGGTCGGCCCAGTGCACGTCGTCCACCACCAGGGTCACCGGGGAGACCGCGTCCAGCACCGCGCGCACCGCGCCGCCGCGCCGGCCGCGCTCGGCCGGGGCGTCCTGGCCGGGGGCGGGATCGGCCGGCAGCAGCGGGCCCAGGGACGGCAGCAGGAGGCCCAGCGCGTGGGCGGCGGGATCGATCTCCGAGGCCGGCGGCAGCCAGCGGCCGGCCGCGCGCAGGGCGTCGACGACGGGCCCGAACGGTGCCGGCTCGCGCAGCGGGGGGGCGGCACCGCGCAGCACACCGCCCGGCCGCCGGCCGCGGTGATCTCGGCCGCCGCCTCGTGGGCCAGCCGGGACTTGCCCACGCCCGCCTCGCCCTCCACCAGCGCCACCGCGGGCGGGTGGGCCAGCGCGGCTCTCAGCACCCCGAGCTCCCGCTCCCGGCCCACCAGCGGGAAGCCCGGGCGGCCCGCGCCGCGGATCTGCTCTGGCTCGACACCCACGACGGGGTCTCCTGTCCTCCGGGCCCGCGCTGTCCGGCCGGTGCGCGCGGACGGGGCGCGGCTGGGCTCCACGCTAGTTTCCCGCCGGGGGCGGGGCAACGGCTGGCCGCTCGCCCGACGGGTGCCCGGCTGCTCGCCCGACGGGCAGCGAGCCGGTGCGCCGGCCGGCCGGGAGCCGTGCCGCGGGCCCGCTTCGGCCGCCGGCCGGGCGGCCTGTGGCCGACCTCACAGAACGGTCGTTCGTCTACCGTGCAGCCCTTGCGGGGCAAGGATCCGGCTCCGCCCTGACGGTCGCTCAGCCGCCCGCGGCGGCCCGCGCTGGTTGCGCGGCGACGGGGTCTTCGCGCACAGTCCTGGTGCACCGGATCCGCCGGGACCGCTCCTGCCAGGGGCCCGGCGGACAAGTCGATGGGGGGACGAAAGGGTCCTCCCACCGCATGCTCAATCACGCGAAACACCGACGTCCCTCGACCCGTCCGCACCGGGTGAAGCTGGCCGTGCTCGGCGTGGCCGTCGCGGCCTCGGCCGTCGGCACCACCGCCTGGGCCGCCCAGGCCGCCACGCCCGCCGCCCCCGCGGTCGTCGTCGACTCCCTGACGCTCTCCGCCCCCTCGCCCGCCGCCGGCAGCCAGGTGACCGCCACCGCCAAGGTGCACGCCAGCCGGTCGATCGCCCTCCAGCGGCTGACCGTCGCCGTACGGGACGCCAAGGGCGGGAACTACGACTTCCCCGGCGCGATCGCCACCACGCTCGGCCCCGCGCAGAGCACCTTCACCCCGGCCGCCCGGACCTTCCCGGCCGGTACGTACCAGTACTTCGTGGCCTACGAGGTGGGTGGGGTCTGGCACAACCTGACGCCGGCCACCACCTTCACCAGCGGCGCGGCGCTGCCCACGCCGAGCCCCACG
Organism: Kitasatospora nipponensis; assembly: GCF_039528135.1. Classification (NCBI taxonomy): domain Bacteria; kingdom Bacillati; phylum Actinomycetota; class Actinomycetes; order Kitasatosporales; family Streptomycetaceae; genus Kitasatospora; species Kitasatospora nipponensis. The sequence continues at coordinate 4,023 of NZ_BAAALF010000199.1, forward strand.
CCCACGGCCGGGCCGACCGCCACGGCCAGCGCCAAGCCGACCGCGACCGCGAGCCCGACGGCCGCCCCCAAGCCGACCGCCACGCCCACCCCGACGGCCACCGCCTCGCCGACCGCTCCCGCGACGCCCACGCCCACCGCCAGCGCGAGCGCCACGGCGACGCCGACGCCCACGCCCACCTTCACCACCAGCCCCACGCCCACCACCCCCGCCACCGGCGGACCGCTGGGCATGACCGGCAGCTGGCGCCCGGTCTTCGCCGACGAGTTCAACGGCAGCAGCCTGGACACCAGCAAGTGGACCCCCAACTGGCTGGGCTGCGCCACCTGCACCACCCAGCCCGTCAGCAGCGCCGAGTCGCAGGCCTACGCCCCCTCGCAGGCCACCGTCAGCGGCGGCTCGCTGCACCTGACCGCGGTCCAGAAGCCGACCACCGTGAACGGCAAGACCTACCCGTACACCTCGGGCATGGTGCAGTCCAACGGCAAGGCGCAGTTCACCTACGGCGCCTTCGAGTCCCGGATCTACCTGCCGGCCTCCGGCGGCAAGGTCGCCAACTGGCCGGCGTTCTGGACGGACGGTCAGAGCTGGCCCAACGACGGTGAGATGGACGTGATGGAGGGGCTCAGCGGCAACGCCTGCTACCACTTCCACTCGCCCTCCGGCGGCCCCGGCGGCTGCGCCCCCGGCGACTTCACCGGCTGGCACACCTACGGCGCGCAGTGGCAGCCGGGGTCGGTGACGTACTACTACGACGGCAAGGCGGTCGGCACGATCTCCACCGGGATCACCTCGGCGCCGCAGTACCTGATCCTCAACAACGCCGTCGGCGGCTCGGGTGGCGCCTCGGTGGCGCCGGCCGACATGCAGGTCGACTACGTCCGGGTCTGGCAGCACTGACCCACCACCGGTCGACCGGCTGAGCCGGTCGAACGGCCTTCGAGCGGCGGCCGGCACCCCGGGCAGGGGTGCCGGCCGCTTCGCGTCATCCGGCCGTCACCGGTGCGCCGGCAGCTGCGCGGTCCACGCCCGTTGCTCGGCGGTGTCCGGGACGGCGAGGCCGCGGGCCCGTTCGATCCGCTGCCAGGCGGTGTCGGGGTCCATCCCGCCCAGCACGAGCACGGCGGCCGCCAGCAGGGAGGAGCGTCCGATGCCGGCGCGGCAGTGGGTCACCAGGTGGTCGCCCTCGCGCAGCCGGACGGCGAGCTCGCGCAGGGTGGGCAGGATCGGGTCGAGTTCGGGCACGGTGCGGTCGGGGATGGGCAGGGCGACGAAGCGCAGCCCGGCCGCCACGGCCTCGCGCGGTTCCGCCGCGAGGTCGAGCTCGTCGAGTTCGTCCGCGGTGAGCGCGCAGACCAGCACGTCGACGCCGCAGGCGCCGAGGGCGGCCATCTCGTCCCGGAGCCAGTCGCCGCCGCGCGGGCGGGCCATCGTGCTGAGGCGGCCGGGGCCCGGGAGGTCGAGGGTGAAGAGGGAGGGTCGCATGATGATCGAGATCGTAGTACTGCGGCCTCCCCCCGGCGTGCCGCGGCCCCCGGGCAAGGTGCCCGGGGGCCGCGGGGGAGCGGGTCAGGGGTCGGACGGTCAGGAGCCCGGCGCGAGTTGGACGAACTTGGCCTCGCTGGGAACGCCGGCCTCGTCGAGCAGGAAGAGCATGTAGTACCCGGGCGGCGCCGCCTTCGCCGACGGCGGCGTCTGCAACTGGAGCCGGTCGCCCGAGCGGCCGGTGATCTTGAGTTCCAGGTGCCGCTGGCTGGTGTCCACCGAGTGGGTGGAGGTGATCGGCGCGACCAGCACGGCGCGCTTGACCTTCGACGGCGTGCTGGTGGTGACCTTGAAGGAGGCGTCGTAGTCCAGCGGGCCGCCGGGCACCTTGCCGAGCACCGGGCGCGGGCCCCGGTGCAGGTAGGGGGGTTCGTAGATCTCGATGGTGCCGTTCATGCCCGACTTGATGTCGGGGTTGTTGGCGATCTGCTGGAGTTCGTCGCCGGTCACCATGATCCGCCCGTCCGGCAGCAGGACGGCGTTGGAGTGGTAGCCGCGCGGCAGGCGCTGGACCGGGCCGAGGGTCCAGCGGCCCTGGGCGTCGCGCAGCTCGGTCTGGCGGTACTTGAGGTCGGCGTTGGGGTTGTAGGGGCCGTTGCCGTAGTCGCGGATGTCGTAGGAGCCGTTGACCGTGAACAGGTTGCCGTCGGGCAGGATCAGCGTGTCGTCCTGGGTCCGGCCGAAGGCGCGTTGGCTGTCGACGCTCCAGGTGCCGCCCGCGAAGCGGTAGGTGTTGCGGTCGTTGCGGTTGCCGCCCAGCAGCAGGACCGAGTCGGGGCCGGCGGTGCCGCCCGGGAGGGCGACGGCGGAGCCGTAGTTGCGCAGCCCGCCGTCGGGGCGGTCCGGCAGCTTGGCGCGGGACTCGTCGGCCGGGTCGAAGGACCACTGCTGGTCGGCGTCGCGGCCGAAGCCGTAGACCTTGCCGTCCCGCAGCGAGAAGAGGTGCGGGTAGTCCATCCGGTACGGGGCGTCGGTCTTCCACCGGTCCGAGGGCAGACCGTCCGGGGTGTCGCCGGGGGTGTACGAGAGGTCGACGCCCTTGGCGGGGAAGCGCTCGATGACCGGGGTCGGGGTGCCCCACCCCAGTTCGGACTGGCCGGACATGATCAGCTGCCGGCCGTCGGCGCCGGTGACCACGGACGGGTACCAGCGCCCGACCGCCATGTCCTGCTCCTGGTGCCAGGTCTCGCTCCACGGGTCGAAGACCAGGGCCAGCTTGGCGCCGGTACCGCCGTTGCCCCCCAGGTTGCCGCCGAAGACGCCGACCATCCCGTTGGAGAGGTAGGAGTGGCCGGCGCAGAAGAACGGCGCCGGGCGCGGCTCGCCGGTGCCGTCCGGCATGTCGACCACCGGTGGCGGGACCGCCTTGAACGCGGCGGGGCCGCTGCCCTTGGCCGGGTCCCACAGGTAGGCGCGGCCGGCGTTCTGGTGGCCGATGACGTCGGTGGGCGCGGTCTCCTTCTGCGGGTTGTCCTCGACGCTCTCGAAGGAGAAGGCGAGGACCTTGCCGGTGGGCAGCAGCGCGATGTGCGCGCCGAACTCCGGCGTGGGGAAGTAGTCGGTGAACTTCCCCACGAGTGCGGGGTCGAAGGCGGCGTTGATCTGCGCCTGCGAGGCGGTCAGCGCGTTGAACCGGTTGGTCCGGGTGGTCTGCGGATAGTCGGTCTGCACGGCCCGCAGGCCGATCCGGTCGCGTGCCATCGCCTCGGCGGCCGGGCGACCGAGCGCCTCGACCTCGCCGGGGCGCAGCTCGGCGCGCACCTGCTCATCGGTGATCCGCAGGCCACCGGGGCCCCCGAAGGGGTCGGCGGCGAGCGTGCTGGGCAGGGGCGCGGCCGAAACGGTGGTGGTGGCCAGTACCAGGGCTGCGGCGCAGGCCGCCAGCAGTCCTGACAGTGGTCTGCGTGTCATCGGCACTCCTCGGGGGTCCGGCGCGCGTCGAGAGGGTCGGTCCGACGCGCAGCCGATGGGTTTATGCAGCCACTACAACACTCTCCGTAGTAGGTCGTATGCCGACACTGCCTAAACCACTTCAAATCTTCGCGACACGCCGTCACTGTGCGTGTCGAGAGGGGAAACGTGGGCGCGCGTGCTGTGATGGCCGAAACCCCCGGCGCGAACCGAAGGAGCACCCCCATGTCCAGAATCCGTACCGCCGCGGTCGCCGCGGCGATGACCACGGCCCTGCTGGCCGTCGGCACCGCCGGCGCCACCGGCGCGGCAGCCGGCACCCGAGGCGCCGTCCAGCCGCAGGCCGTGACCGGCGACGTCATCCCGAACGGGGCCGACGGCAGCCCGCACACGTTGATGTGCCCGCCCGAGGAGAGCGTCCTCAGCGGCGGCTACGCGTTGAGCGCGCAACCCGGCCGCACCCTCGCCCCGCTGCCGGCCGACCTGCTGGAGAGCCGGCCCAACGCGGACGCCACCGGATGGATCGTCACGGTCCGCAAGTTCCAGCAGAGCGAGGACCACAACCACTACGAACCCGCCAACCTCACCCTCTACGTCGCCTGCACCCAGGGCGAGAACACCCCCGGCGGCTGACCGGACGAGCGGGGTCGGCCGTGGGCGGCCCACGGCCGGGCGGCCCTGCCCGGTGATCAGCCGCGGTACTCGGTGAGGTCGATGCCCAGGACGCGCAGCGGCCAGCCGTGCCGCGGGTCGGCGACCTCCTGCTCGGGGGTCATGCCGAGCTTCTGCAGGACGTTCTCGGAGCCGGCGTCGTCCGCCCGCACGACGCCGACCACGCGGTCCAGCCCGCGGTCCTCCAGGGCGAACTCCAGCGCGGCGTGGGCGGCTTCGGAGGCGTAGCCCTGGCCCCAGTAGGGCCGGCCCAGCCGCCAGCCGATCTCCACGTCGGCCAGCGCGTCGGGCCGGAACGCGCTGACGGTCAGGCCCGCGAACCCGGCCAGCTCACCGGAGCCGAGCAGCTCGACCGCGAAGAGGCCGAACCCCTCGTCGTCCCACTCCTCCTCCCACCGCTCGATGTCCTGTGCGGTCTGCTCCAGGTCGCGCACCGAGCCGTCGCCGACCCAGCGCATCACCGCCGGGTTCGCGTGGATCTCGGCCATGGGGGCGAGGTCGTCGTCGTGCCAGCGGCGCAGGAGCAGGCGGGGGGTGAGGATCTCGGTCATGGGTCCATCCTGTCGAACACCGTGGTCGCAGGGCCAATCGGCACCCGCGCCGCCCCGGCCCCCCGTGGCCGCGGGTGCGGCCCGTAGGGTGGGCGGCGCCCGCGCCGGGGAGCCGGCCCGGGGCAGCGCCTGCGCCGCACGCGCTCGATCCGACCCGGCCGGGAGCCCACCGTGACACTGCCCGAGGACCTGCTCGCCCTGCTGCGCGGGCCCAGCACCTGCTACCTGGCCACCTCGATGGCCGACGGCTCCCCGCAGCTGACCCAGACCTGGGTGGACACCGACGGCGAGCACGTCCTGATCAACAGCGTGCGGACCCACCTGAAGACCAGGAACATCGAGCGCGACGGGCGGGTTGCCGTCGCGGTGAGCGACCCGGCGAACCCCAGCCGCTATGTCCAGGTCCGCGGCCGGGTCGTCGAGGTCACCACCGACGGGGCGGTCGAGCACATCGAGGCGCTGGCGCAGAAGTACCTCGGCACGCCGTACCCCTGGTACGGCGGCCGGGACCAGGAGCGGGTGATCTTCGTGATCAAGCCCGAGCGGATCACCGGCACCGGCTGACCGGCACCGGCTGACCGGCCCGATCTATCCTGAGGGCATGGCCGGACTCCTGCGCAGTCACGGCGAGCACCGGGTGCGACGTTTCGCCCGCGCGTTCGCCGCGGACCCGGTGGAGGCCTTGCTCTACCTGCCAGAGGAGGTCAGCCGGCAGTTCGAGCACCCGGTGGACTATCCGGTGGACGCCGACTGGGAACAGCACCTGCACCACCTGCTCGGCGCCCCCTGGCCCTGCCCGCAGACCCCGCGCGCCGCGGCGCTCTGGAGCGCGGTGGTCGCGGAACTGCGGGCCCGGGGGCTCGCCTTCGGACGCCACACCTACGGGCAGTACAGCGACGCCGACGAGTCGCTGGCCCGCGCGGTCTGGTGCACGGTGGTGCACCGCCGGGCCGAGGTGGTGGTGGAGACCGGGGTGGCGCGGGGGGTGATCAGCCGGTTCGTGCTGGCGGCCCTGGAGCAGAACGGCGGCGGCCACCTGTGGAGCGTGGACCTGCCGCACCCCTTCGAGCGCTCGCTGCACGACCAGACCGGCGCCGCCGTGCCCGAGCGCTACCGCCCGTCGTGGACCTACATCGAGGGTTCCAGCCGCCGGCGGCTGCCACGGCTGACCCGGGAACTGGGCCGGGTCGACGTCTTCGTGCACGACAGCCTGCACACCGCCCGCAACACCCGCTTCGAGATGGGCCGGATCGCCGAGGTGCTGGCGCCGGACGGGGTGATGCTGATCGACGACATCAGCACCCACCAGGGCTTCGCCCCCTGGCTGCTGGACCGCCCGCACGCCGCCAGCCTGGTCTGTCCCTCCGCCGACGGGGAGGGCCTCTTCGGGGTGGTCAGGCTCCGCCCGTGAACCCCGCTCGGCGGGTCGGCGGCGCGGGCCTCACGGCGGCCCGGGGTCGTCCAGGGCGGCCCGCAGGTGCGCCAGCACGGCGGTGGTGGCCTCCCGGCCGACCGGATCGCCCTGCCGGTCGAGCGGGTCGGTCAGCAACGAGCCGGCCAGCAACTCGGCCGCCGCGGCCACCACGGCGGCCGGCAGGGTGACCTCGCGCAGCGGGAGCAGTTGGGCGGCGGCGCGCTGGCCGGCGGTGCTCGGCTCGTGCTGGGGGATGAGGGCGTGCAGGCCTCGTTGGGCCGGCTGCTGTGCGCTGGTCATCCGGTGATTCTGCCGCCTCGGGCGCGCATCGCCGCTCATGCCCCCGGCGGGCCGGTTCGCGCGGCGCCCGCCGGTGGCCTCCGGAGCGGGTGGCGGGGCCGGATGTGAGTGACCTGACGAACCGTCACTCCACTTGTCCGGCGGCTTCGTTGGCCTCGCAGGCGGTACTGCGGCCCGTCCCTTCCGCCCTGTCCGCCCGCCCTGTCGGGACAGGGCGCCGTCGGACAGGACAGGACGGGCCGGCTCCGGTCGCGTCGGTCAGGACGTGGCGGAGCAGTCGAGGCAGATCGGCTGCCCCTTCTTGTCCTCGCCCGCGAGCTGGGTGCGGTGGTGCACCAGGAAGCAGGTCATGCAGGTGAACTCGTCCTGCTGGATCGGCACGACCCGGACGGTGAGCTCCTCGCCCGACAGGTCGGCGCCGGGGAGCTCCATGCCCTCGGCGGCCTCGGTCTCGTCGATGTCGACCGAGGCGGTCTTCTTGCCGTCGCGCCGACCCTTCAGCTCCTCGATGCTCGCGTCGTTTGAGTCCTCGCCGGTGGTGCGCGGGGCGTCGTAGTCGGTTGCCACAGCGGTTCCTTCTTTTGGTGGATCACATGCAGGGATCAGCGCCAGTGTGCCCGGTCTCGGAAGCGCGAACGCAGTCGGCTGCGCCCCCTTCGGCCGGTTGGCTGCCCGCCATCGTGCCACGTCCGGGGCGAGCGGGTCGGGTGATGCCGCCGAAGTGTGGGTGTGGTGGCGCGGTGTCGCGGTGGCGGCGGCCGCCAAGTCCCGTTGCGCAGGTGGCCGGCGGTGCCCGCACCGCCGATCGCGAGCCGTCGCGAAGAACCCGGCGGCAGCGAGCGGTGGAGCGGCCGGGGACGGTGGGGGACGGGGGTGTCGGGTGCTGTCGACGGGGCAGAAGAACCTTGGAGGGACCCGATGGAGCCGGCGAACTGCGGTGGTGACGCGTCATGAGATCCGAACGGTCGGCCCCCGGCCGGCGACGTCCGCAGCCCGGTCTGCCGGCGGGTGGTCAGATCCGGCGCCTGGCACTGCCGGGTCCCGGTGCGGCGGTGGGCCGTTGTCGTGACTTCACGCACCAGGCCCTGTGGGACTGGCGGTGGTTGCCGCCGGCCAGCGAGGACCAGCGGCTGGTGGCCGAGGACGTCCTGCTGCTGGTCTCCGAGTTGGTCACCAACGCGGCGCAGCACGCGGGCGGCGCGCGGGAACTGGTCCTGCGCGGGACGGCCGGGCGGCTGCGGGTCGAGGTGGTGGACGCCAGTCCGGCCGCGCCGGCTCCGCGGACCCCGGGCCGCGCCGGACGGCCGGGCGGGCACGGGCTCTTCGTGGTGGCCGCGCTCTCGCGGGAGTGGGGCTGGGCACCGCACGGCCCCGGCAAGGCGGTCTGGCTGGAGGTGGACAGCGCAGCCGACCACCCCGACACCGATGCCGGTTGAGCGGGTGGCGGTCGAACGGGTGCGGGGGCGGTCGGGCGCGGGACCCACTACTCCTCGGGCGGGCCGACGCGCGGATCGGGTGGGCGCGGCCGGCCGGGGGCGGTGTGGCGCATGGCGATCCTCTCGTCCGTCCGGGCCCGCGCCGGGTCGGGCGGCGGGCCGTGGTCTTCGGGTTCCACCGGACGCGTACCCAGCTCAGGGGCGCTGAAGCGGCCGCGGCGCGGTTGTCGACGCGAGGCAGCCGCCCGCACACCCGCGGTGACGGTGACGGCGACGGGGGCGCGGCGGCCGCGAGCCGGCAGGCTGTCGGTCGTCAGCCCGCCGGGCGGCGCCAGAGGCCGCGGGCGGCCAGCAGCGGGAGCACGCCCTCGCCGAACTGGTAGGCCTCCTCCAGGTGCGGCGCGCCGGAGAGGATGAACTCGTCGATGCCCAGCCGGTGGTACTCCTCGATCCGGTCGGCGACCTCCTGGTGGCTGCCCACCAGCGCGGTCCCCGCGCCGCCGCGGACCAGCCCGATGCCGGCCCACAGGTTGGGGTACACCTCCAGTGCGGCGGTGGAGCCGTGATGCAGCTCGCGCATCCGGCGCTGGCCCTCCGACTCGCTCAGCGCCAGCGCCCGCTGGGTGGCGCCGATCCGCTCGGGGTCCATACCGGCCAGCAGGCGCTCGGCCTCGGCCCAGGCCGTCGCCGCGCTGTCACGGGTGATCGCGTGCAGCCGGATGCCGAAGCGCGGCGTGCGGCCGTGCGCGGCGGCGAGCCGGCGGATCCGCTCGATCTTCTCCCGCACCAGGTCCGGCGGCTCGCCCCAGGTCAGGTAGACGTCCGCGAACGCGCCGGCGACGCGCTCGGCGGCCGGCGAGGAGCCGCCGAAGTACACCTCGGGCACCGGGTCGGGCAGCCGGGTCAGCCGGGCCCCGGCCACCCGCAGGTGCTCGCCCTCGTGGTCGACCGTCCGGCCGGCCCAGAGCCGCCCGACGATGTCCAGGAACTCGCCGGTGCGCGCGTAGCGGCCCTCCTTGTCGAGGAAGTCCCCGTAGGCGCGCTGCTCGGCGGACTCGCCGCCGGTGACGACGTTGAGCAGCAGCCGCCCCTGCGACTGGTTCTGGTAGCTGGTGGCCATCTGCGCGGCCAGCGTGGGGCTGAGCTGGCCGGGCCGGAAGGCGACCAGGAACTTCAGCCGCTCGGTCACCTGGGTGAGCATCGCGGTGGTCAGCCAGGCGTCCTCGCACCAGGCGCCGGTGGGGGTCAGCGCGCCGACGAAGCCGAGCTGCTCGGCGGTGCGGGCGATCTGGCCCAGGTAGGCGATGCTCGGTGGCCGGTCGGCGCCGGCGGTGCCGGGCGTCGATCCGTGGCCGCCCCCGACGATCTGCCGGCTGTCGCCGGTGGTGGGCAGGAACCAGTGGAAGGTGAGGGCCATCTCTCTCCGTAGGGGTGGGGGGCCGGCCCGGCCCCGATCGGCGCGGCCGGCTGGTCGGTCGCTCGGTGGGCCGGTCGGTGGGCCGGTCGGTGGGCCGGTCGGTGGGGGCGGCGCCGTCGGTCAGGGCGTCGTGGACCCGGCGGCTGCGGGGGCGAAGCCGCCGAAGCCGCCGTCGTGGTGGACCAGCGGGGCGCCACCGTCGGCCGCCGCGTCGATGACCTCCCCGACGACCAGCAGGTGGTCGCCGACCGCCTGGAAGAGCACCGGACGGGCCGTCAGCCAGGCCGTCACCCCGTCCAGGACGGGAGTGCCGTGCTCGCCGGTGCGCCAGCGCGTGCCGGCGAACCGGTCCACCCCGCTGCGGGCGAACTGCCGCGCCAGCGCCTCCTGGTCACGGTGCAGCAGGTGCACCGTGAAGGCGTCGGCGGCGCGCACCGCGGGCGCCGCGGAGGCGGTGGCGGAGAGGTAGAACGAGACCAGCGCCGGCTCCAGGCTCACCGAGGTGAACGAGGTGGCGGTGAACCCGGCCGGCCCCGGCACGGTGATCACCGTGACCCCGCTGGCGTGCCGGCGCAGCGTGCTGCGCAGCAGGTCGGCGGGCGGGGCGGCGGTGAGCGGTCGGTCGTCGAGCGTGGTCATGTCGGGGTTCCTTCCGGGGTGTGGGGCGTGGTGCTGACCGTGAGCAGCCGGGGCAGGTGCGCGCCCAGGCGCAGTCGTTCCAGCCACTGGACCAGCTGGGCGGCCACGGTGCGGTGGGTGACGTCGTTGAGGACGTCGTGCAGGCCGTCGGTGACCAGGACCAGCTCGGTGTGCGGCAGCCGTTCGGCCAGCCGCCGCGCGGTCGCCGCCGGGGCGAGCGGGTCGGCCGCCCCGCGCAGCAGCACGGCCGGCGGGGCGGGGGGGGGGGGGGCGGCCGCGGGGGGCAGTTGAGCCGGGACCGGGGGGGCGGG
>NZ_BAAALF010000200.1:0-10144 GCF_039528135.1 Kitasatospora nipponensis
GCGCTGGCGCACGCGGTGCTGGCCCTGCTGCGGGCGCTGGCCGCGCCGGGTGCGGAGCCGGGCTGGCCCACCGTGATCGTGCCGACCGGCTCGGCCGGAAAGACCGGCACCAAGGACCTGCTGGCCCAGGTGCTGGCGACGATGGACACCACGGTGGCCACCCCGCTCTCCCACAACGACGCGATCGGCCTGCCGCTGACCGTGCTGCGCGCGGACGCCGCGACCCGTTACCTGGTGGCCGAGATGGGCGCCGGCCGGGCCGGGGACCTGCGGCACCTGACCGGCATCCTGCCGCCGTCGGTGGGCCTGGTGACCACGGTGGGCACCGCGCACCTGGGCGGGTTCGGCGGCAGCCGGGAGGCCGTCGCGGCGGCCAAGGGCGAGCTGGTCGAGGCGCTGCCGGCCGACGGGCTGGCGGTGCTCAACGCGGACGACCCGTACGTGCTGGCGATGGCGCGGCGCACCCGGGCCCGGGTGCTGACCTTCGGGCGGGACGCCGGGCAGGTGCGGGCCACCACGGTCGCGCTGGACCGCACCGGGCGGCCCTCGTTCATCCTGACCGGCGAGCGCGCCGGGGCGGGCGTGCGGGTCACCCTGCGGATGCCAGGCGAGCACCACGTGGCCAACGCCACGGCCGCCGCCGCGGTCGCCCTGGGGCTCGGTGCCGACCTCCGCCAGGTGGCCGAAGCCCTGTGCAAGGCACGGCAGTTGACGCCTGGTCGGATGGAGATCGCGGAGCGTCCGGACGGCGTGACGGTGGTCAACGACGCGGTCGACGCCAATCCGGACTCGATGCGCGCCGCGCTCAGCGCGCTGGTCGCGATGTCCGCCGACGGCGACCGGCGCACCGTCGCCGTGCTCGGCGAGATGGCCGAACTGGGCGCCGCCTTCGAGGAGCAGCACGCCGAGCTCGGCCCGCAGCCGCCCGCCGCCGGGGTCGGCGAGCTGATCGCGGTCGGCAGCGCCGGCGCGCGTCTGGTGCACGAGCAGGCGGTGGCCGGCGGGGTGCGCGCCACCCTGGTGCCCGACCGCGACGCCGCCCTCGCCCGGCTGCTGGACGGCTTCCTGCGCTCGGGCGACCTGGTGCTGCTGAAGGGCTCGTGCCGCACGGGCCTGGAGGACACGGCGCGCCGGCTGGCGGCCGTCCGCGCCGACGCCGGCTGAAGCCCCGAACGACGGCCCCGCCGGACCCCGGGCAGGCCTCTGCCGCCGGGCCCCCGACAGATCCCCGACGATCCCCGACACAGAAGACGAGAGGTACCGAGATGGCTGACGGTGTGGCACCCGTGAGCGTGGTGATCGCCGCCTACCAGGCCGAGCGCACGCTGGGCGCGGCGCTGGCCTCGGCGCTGGGCCAGGTTCCGCGGCCGGCCGAGGTGATCGTGGTGGACGACGGCTCGCGCGACGGCACCTCCGCCGTGGCGCGCTCCTACCCCGGCGTGCGGGTGATCGAGCAGCCGAACCAGGGGCCCTCGGCGGCCCGCAACACCGGGATCCGCGAGGCGACCCAGCCGTGGGTGGCCTTCCTGGACGCCGACGACGTCTGGCTGGCCGGCAAGCTGGCCCGCCAGCGCTCGGCGCAGGCCCGCCACCCCGACGCCGTCCTGCTCGCCGGTGACCGGGAGCCCGCGGGCGGCGCACGGCGGCGCGCGCCCGAGCCCGCGGGCGGGCGCCCGCGCGAGACCCGGCTGGGCTACCGCGACCTGCTGCTGCTCAACCGCTTCCAGACCTCCACCGTCCAGGTGCGCACCGAGGCGCTGAGCCGCTGCGGCGGCTTCGACCCGACGGTGGACGGCGCCGAGGACTGGGACCTGTGGCTGCGCTGCGCCCGGCTGGGCCCGGTGGTCAAACTGGACGTCCCGCTGGTGATGTACCGCGAGGAACCGGCCGGTCACGGCGGGAACCTGGGCCGGCTCTACTCGCGGATGCTGCTGATGCTGGACCGCGAGCGCGTGGAGACCTCCCTCACCGCCACCGCCTTCGCCCAGGTGCTGACCTGGCACTACCTGCGGTTCGCGCTGGCCTTCCTGGTGGCGGGTCAGTCCGCCGACGCCCGGCGGACCTGGCGGGAGCTGCGGGTGGCCGGGCTCGTGGGGCACGTGCCGGCGGCGGCCGTGCGCCACCTCGCGCCCTTCCTGGCCGGTCGGATGGTGCGCCGGCTGCGCGGGGTGTGAGCCCGGGCGTCCGCGGCGGTGCGGGCGGTGCGGGTGCGGCGGGCGCGGCGGGTGGTGCCGGCGGGGCGGTGGCGGCGCGGGTGCCGGGGTGGCTTGATCTGCCTCTCGCCAGGCGATCAGCGGTGCTCCTAGGGTGGTGACTTGTCCTGACCCCGTCATATCCACGCCCAGAGGGGACCCACGTGTCGATGTCCGCAAGCCTGAGACTCGCCGTCGCGGCGGCGGGCGCGTTCGCGCTCGCCCTGGTACCGGCGGCCGGTGGCGCCCTGACGGCGGCTCCCGCGCCGCGACCGTCGGTCGGGGTGCACCCGGTGACCGCGGTGCACCCCGCCCGGGCGGGCGCTCCCGCCTCCGGCGGTGACCCGGTGCTGGCCGCGCCGATCTCCACCAGCGACTGCCTCGCCCAGCTGCAGCGCGCCTGCTACTCGCCGCTGCAGTACCGCACCGCCTACCGCCTCGACCCGCTGTACCAGGCCGGGATCACCGGCAAGGGACGCACCATCGTGATCGTCGACTCGTTCGGCTCGCCGACCATCCAGCACGACCTCGACGTCTACTCCGCGCAGTGGGGCCTGCCCTCCAGCCAGGTGGAGGTGGTGAAGTGGGGTCAGGTGCCGCCGTTCGACCCCACCGACGGCGACATGAACGGCTGGGCGAGCGAGAGCACCCTGGACGTCGAGGCCGCCCACGCCGTCGCGCCGGGCGCCAAGATCGTGCTGCTGGAGACCGGCGTCGCCGAGACCGAGGGCCCGGTCGGCGTGCCGGAGATGATGAGCGGCATCAACCACCTGGTGGACGCGGGCGACGCGGACGTCGTCTCGATGAGCTGGGCCACCAGCGAGGCGATGTTCCCCGGCTTCGACCAGGGCGACTACACCAGCCTCACCACTCTGCGCTACGCCTTCACCAACGCGGCCCGCCACCAGGTCACGCTCACCGCGAGCTCGGGCGACGGCGGCGGGCACGCGAACCGGTTGGACGCGGCCTGGCCGGCCGGCGACCCGCTGGTGACCGCGGTCGGCGGCACCGAGCTGAAGCTGGACGACCGCGGGGTGCGCAGCGCCCCGGACGCCGCCTGGTCGGGCAGCGGCGGCGAGCTCTCCCAGGTCTTCGCCCGGCCCGGCTACCAGAACCCGGTGCGCTCGGTGGTCGGCGCCCACCGCGGCACCCCGGACATCAGCATGGCGGGCTCGCCGAACGGCGCGCTCTGGCTCTACTCCAGCTTCGACCCGGCGCACACCGGCTGGACGGCCGACGGCGCGGGCACCAGCGAGTCCTCGCCGCTCTTCGCCGGGGTCGTCGCGCTCGCCGACCAGGCCGCCGGCCACCGGCTCGGGGTGATCGACGAGGACCTGTACCGGCTGTACGCCCAGCACGCGCCCGGGCTGGTCGACGTGACGACCGGTTCGACCGGCGCCGGCGGCTTCCCCGCCGCCCCGGGCTACGACCAGACGACCGGGGTGGGCACGCTGGACGCCACCCTGCTCGTGCAGGAACTCGCCCACCGGCACTGAGCCGGAGCTCGGCCCGGCGCCGCCGAGCCGGCGGCCGGGACCCGCTCGCGGGCCGGCGGACCGACCCTTCGGGGACGGTCCGCCGGCCCGCTTCCGTGTGCGGGCAGTGACCGGTCCGGGACCCCAACTTCTGAGCCGGCTCTGAATATCGGCGCCGCGGGGGCCGCGCCGGTACAACGCGTTGACCCGTGTTCGCCAACTCTGCTTTGCTTCACCGCAGCGAACGGCGCACCACCTGTCAGACCGCCAGAAACCGTGTGATTTCCAGGCGTTGCCATCCCTTCCCCGCCGGAACAGGACGAACGCTCCCCGCGGACCGCCATGCCGTGCCCCCAGCACCTCCGCCGCCCGGGCTCCGGGCTGCGCAGACACGGCCCGACGCCTCCGCTCCCGTCCTGGTGCGCCATCGTCCGGCGGGCGGTCCGGGTCACCGGGCCGACCGGCACCACCGGTGCGCCCTCGCCGCCCTGTCCCACGTAGCCGCCCACCCGCGCTGACCCGTGCCGGTGTGCGGCAGGAGAGAGGATCCCCCACAGATGGGTACCCCCCACATCCGCGGCACGGTGCGAGCGGCCATCACCGGCCTCGCGTCGTTGTCCCTCGTCACCGGTGCCATCATCGCCGCCGCCGCACCCCAGGCCGTGGCCGCACCGTCCGCATCGCAGAGCACCAGCTCGGCGGTCGCCAACCCCTACAGCCCGCAGTACCAGCACCCGTACCGGCACGGGGCGATGCCGACCATCCAGCAGAACGACAAGATGAAGGCGTGGGCGGCCGACCAGGCGACGCCCAACGCCACGACCGGTCCCGAGACGCTGTCCTACGGTGGCGGCATCGACGGCATCGGCGTGCAGAGCGGCCACTCCAAGGTCTACCTGGTCTTCTACGGCAACCAGTGGGGCTCGCAGACCACCGACGCCAACGGGAACGCGAAGTTCTCCGGCGACTCGGCCGGCGCGGCCGGCGCCGCGCAGCAGATGTTCAAGGGCATCGGCACCAACGGCGAGACCTGGTCGGCGGACCTGACCCAGTGGTGCGACGGCCCCAACGTCAGTGCCGGCGCCACCAGTTGCCCTTCGAACGCGGCCTTCGTGCCCTACCAGAGCGGCGGCGTGCTGGCCGGCGTCTGGTACGACAACGCCGCCGCCTCGCCGAGCGCGGCCACCGGCCACCAGCTCGGCGTGGAGGCCGTCAACGCGGCCGCCCACTTCGGCAACACCACGGCCGCGGCCAACCGCGACGCCTACTACGTGGTGCTCTCGCCGCACGGCACCAACCCGGACAGCTACCAGAACCAGTACTGCGCCTGGCACGACTACAACGGCGACAGCACGCTGACCGGCGGCGCGGTGACCTCGCCCTACGGTGACATCGCGTTCAGCAACCAGCCGTACAACATGGACTCGGGTGCGGGCTGCGGCGTCGGCTTCGTCAACTCGCCCGGCACGCTCGACGGCTGGACCATGACGCTGGGCCACGAGTGGCACGAGATGATGTCGGACCAGAACCCGGCGGGCGGCTGGACCAACCAGCAGAGCGGTAGCTCCTTCAACGGTCAGGAGAACTCCGACGAGTGCGCCTGGCTGAGCCCGGGCACCGCCGGCGGCGCGGCCAACATCAGCTTCGGCTCCTTCGGCACCTACGCCGAGCAGGCCAGCTGGTCCAACGACACCAACGCCTGCGCCATCTCGCACGCCATCCTGACCCACGGCAACACGGTGACGGTGAACAACCCCGGTAACCAGAGCACCGTGGTGGGCACCGCGGTCTCCAAGCAGATCACCGGCTCGGACAGCGCGTCGGGCCAGACCCTGACCTACTCGGCCACCGGTCTGCCGGCCGGCCTGTCGATCAGCTCCAGCGGCCTGATCTCCGGCACCCCGAGCGCCGCGGGCACCTCCTCGGTGACCGTGACGGCGACCGACACCACCGGCGCCACCGGCAGCACCAGCTTCACCTGGACGGTCACCTCCACCACCGGCAACACGGTGACGGTGAACAACCCGGGCAACCAGAGCGGCACCGTGGGCACCGCGGTCTCCCTCCAGGTCACCGGCTCGGACAGCGCGTCGGGTCAGACCCTGACCTACTCGGCCACCGGTCTGCCGGCCGGCCTGTCGATCAGCTCCAGCGGCCTGATCTCCGGCACCCCGAGCGCCGCGGGCACCTCCTCGGTGACCGTGACGGCCAAGGACACCACCAACGCCACCGGTAGCGCCTCCTTCTCCTGGACCGTGGCGACCGGCGGCGGCTGCACCGGCGGCCAGCTGCTCGGCAACCCGGGCTTCGAGACCGGCACCGCCGCGCCCTGGACCGCCAGCGCCGGCGTGATCGACAACTCCTCCTCCGAGGCGGCCCACGGCGGCTCGTGGAAGGCCTGGATGGACGGCTACGGCTCGACGCACACCGACACGCTGTCGCAGACCGTCACCATCCCGGCCGGCTGCCACGCGTCGCTGAGCTTCTGGCTGCACATCGACACCGCGGAGACCGGCACGACGGCGTACGACAAGCTGACCGTGCAGGCCAACTCCACCACGCTCGCCACGTACTCCAACGTCAACAAGAACACCGGGTACGTGCAGAAGACCTTCGACCTGTCGAGCTACGCGGGTCAGAGCGTCACCCTGAAGTTCACCGGCACCGAGGACTCCTCGCTGCAGACCAGCTTCGTGATCGACGACACCGCGATCACGACCAGCTGACGGATCGAGCACCGCACGCGGCGGCCGCCTCTCACTCGAACGGGTGAGGGGCGGTCGCCGCCGTCGTGGGGGTGCGCTGTGGGGGGCCTCGTGGGGGTGCGCTGTGGGGGTGCGGCGCACGACACTGGTGCCATGAGCACCGTGCTACCGAGCACCGCGCGCCCGGGCTGGCAGCTGGTGGTCGGCCCGGTCCTGATCGCGGTGGCCTGGCCGGCCTACTGGACGGTCACCGGCCGCTACTCCGAGGACCTCTTCCTGCCGCTCTGGCTGGGCTACGTCATCACGGTCGACGGCCTGGTGCGGCTGCGCACCGGCACCAGCCTGCTGACCGCCCGGCCGCGGCTGTTCCTGCTGCTCCTGCCGCTCTCCTCGGCACTCTGGGTCTTCTACGAGCTGTACAACCACGTGCTGGGGAACTGGCGGTACCTGGCCTCCGCGCGGCACGGGCGCCTGCTGTGGGACCTCGTCCAGGCGGTCCACTTCAGCACGGTGATCCCGGTGCTGTGGGAGACCCGCGACCTGCTGCGCCCGCTCGTGCGGCCGGCCCGGGTGCGCGGGCGGCGGCTGCCGCTGTCGCGGGCCGGCGAGCGGGCGGTCTGCGCGGCCGGGGTGCTCGCGCTCGTCGTGCCGCTGCTGGCGCCCCGGCAGACCTATCCGCTGCTCTGGTGCGCCCTGTTCCTGCTGCTGGACCCGGTCAACCTGTGGCGCGGCCGGCCCAGCCTGCTGGGGGACGCCGCCGCCGGGCGGTGGGGCGAGGCGGTGCTGCTCGCGCTGACCGGGCTGGTCGGCGGGTTCTTCTGGGAGTTCTGGAACAGCGGGTCGGCGGGTTACCGGTGGGTCTACGACACGCCGGGCGTCAACGGCTGGCCGCACCTGTTCGAGATGCCGCTGCCCGGCTACCTCGGCTACGTCCCGTTCGCCTTCTCGGTCCACGCACTCACGGTCCTGGCCCTGGGCCCACTGCTGCCGGCCACCGGGCGCCGGCGCGCCGCCACCGGCCCGGCCACCGGCTCCGTCAGTCGTTCGGGCTGCGAGGAGCCGGTCGGCGGCGAGGGTCAGTAGGCGCTGTCGTAGGTGTAGAAGGCGGTGTGGTCCAGCAGGGCCGCCGGGGTGACGTCGTTCCAGGGGCGCAGGGGTTCGTCGAGGGCGACCACGTCCGCGGTGGCGGCGCGGGGGAGGTAGCCCTGGTCCGGGTGGCGGCGCTGCCAGCCGGCCCAGAGGCGGTCGATGAAGCAGTGGTGCAGCCAGAAGACCGGGTCGTTGGGGGACATGCCGGTCTCCATTGCCCCGCCGACCCAGACGTGCACGCGGTTGTGCAGGTTGACGCCGGTCCAGCCCTCCAGGTTGTTGCGGAAGCCGTCGGAGGAGCTGTTCCAGGGCGCGGTGTCGTACGGGGTGAGGGCCAGCACGGAGTCCACCTCCGCCCGGCTGGGCAGGTCGGCGACCGCCGCGCCGAGGGAGCGGGCCAGGTAGGGGCGGCTGTCCGGTCGCACGGTCAGCGTCCAGGCGCCGGCGCCGTGGGCGAACGGGCCGGTGGTCACCCGGCCGTCGCTGCCGTCGCCGTCGCCGCCCAGCAGGTCGGCCGCCCAGAGCGAGGCGTCCGGGGTGCGGTCGGTGGTCCAGTCCCAGTAGGGCAGTGTCACGGCCGGGTTGACGCGCTGCAGGGCCTGCTCGAAGCGGAGCAGGAAGGAGCGGTGCCAGGGCAGGAAGGACGGCGAGCGGTGGCCGGTGCGGGCGCCGTCGTCGGTGTCGCTGAGGATGAAGGAGTTGTGGGTGCTGACGAAGGCGTCGTAGCCGCCCTGCCGCTTGAGGGTCAGGACGGCGTCGACGAAGTCGCGCTTCTCGCGGGCGGTCAGGGTGGCCTGGTTCTTGCGCACGGCCATGCGTCCTCCGGGTGAGGGTGAGGGTGAGGGTGAGGGTGAGGTGAGTGGTTCGGTGGGCCGGGGTCAGGCGGCGAGCGGGACCAGGGCGGCGCCGCGCAGCCCGTGCACGGCGGCGCGGGCCAGGGCGCGCGGGGTGCTGAAGGTCTGGTAGTGGTTGATGACGCTGATCCAGGTGCCGTCGGCGTTGCGCATCAGGTGCAGCTCCTGGTCGTCGATCCGCACCAGGTAGCCGGCGCCGCCGTGGTGGTGGCCCGTGGCGCTGTGGCCCGTGGCGCTACCGGTCGGCAGGGGCCTGCCCTGGATGCGGCGGCCCTGGAAGACCTCGTCGAAGGTGTCCGAGGCCTGCGGCCCGGCGGCCGAGGAGCGGGTGGCGGTCGGCCGGGACAGGCTCAGGGCGACGGAGGCGGTGGCCGCCGTCAGGGCGACCGCGGCGCCCTGGAGCAGGCGACGGCGGGTCAGGTCGGTGCTGCTGGTCGCGCTGGTCGTGTCGGTGGTGCTGGTGGTGCCGGACATGGCTGTGCCCCCTGCTGACGAGACGGGTTCCCCCACGAACGACGGCCGCCTGTCGAAAACGCCTCGTCAGCGGCACCGTGGCGGTGCCTCGCAGTGACGTGGGCGGTGATCGGCCGTCGTTCCTCATTCCTATCAGGGGCCCGGGGCGTCGTCGCCGGATGCGATCATTCCGTGTGGGCGGATGGTGACTTCTGGACAGGTCGTGGAGAAAGTTGCATCTTTGACCAGCGCGAGACCTTCGACCACGAAGTGAGTTCGGCCCGCCGGGCAGGAAATCCTGCTGCTCGGCGGCCGGATGGCAGCAAGGTGTCCGGTCTTGACGGACTGTTTGTGACCGTCCTTACGTCAGCAGGATGGCGCGATGCCGTAGCCCTCCGCCGGCAGCAGGTCACGGAAGAGCTGCTGCCACAGCTCGGGGGGCAGGTCCGGGGCGGGTCGGCCCTCGGGCGTCTCCAGGACGGCGCGGCGCAGCAACTCCCGCTCGGCCGGTGAGCTGTTGAGGGCCAGCAGGCGCAAGAGTGCGCCGAGCGCCTCCCGGTGGACCGGGTCGCGCGCCTCGCGGGTGACCGCCCAGTGGAAGAACCAGGCCGCCCGCTCGATCATCAGCTCGTCGCCGATCTCCCGGCCGCCCGGCGAGCAGTAGAAGTAGAGCCGCTGGGCAAGGACTTCGGCGCAGAGCGCGGTGCGCTCGGCGGCGGTGCGGTCGGCGGCCTTCTTGAAGTGCCAGAGCACCGCGTTGAAGTTCTCCCAGTCGTCCTTCAACGCGTCCAGCCGGTCCAGGAGATGGCGGTCCGACAGCTGCTCGGACGGTTCCTCCGGCGGGGCCGGTGCCGGTTCCGGTTCGGGTTCCAGTGGTGCGGGTGGTGCCGGTGGTTCCAGTGGTGTGGGTGGTGCCGGTGGTGCTGAGGCGGCCGGGGCGGTGGGGGCGGGGGCCTGGGGGTGGATCCGGCCGGTGTGCAGGAGCTGGTCCAGCTGTCCCAGTCGCTGCGCGCTCGGCAGCCGGGCGCCGTCCTCGACCCCGCGGACCAGCTCCGGCAGCCCGGGCGGCCCGTCCGGATCGGCCAGGTAGCGCTCGACCAGCAGCGTGGCCAGCTCCTGCGCCTGGTCCCGCGGCGGCTGGGCGGGGTCGACCCGGCTGAGCCGGCCGTCCTGGCCCGAGCTGGGCAGCCACTCGGCCACCGCCGTGAGCAGCAGCGGGTGGGTGTCCACGGTGTCGTAGGTGGCGAAGGTCCAGGGCCGGCCCAGCCAGGAGCTGCCGAAGACGCCGTGCAGGCCGAAGACCACCAGCGCCGTACGGTTCTCGGCCGGCCAGCCCGGCAGCGCCCCGCTCAGCAGCGACAGCCGCCGGTGCGGGA
>NZ_BAAALF010000200.1:10242-14197 GCF_039528135.1 Kitasatospora nipponensis
CTCGGCCGGTGCGACCTGCGGCAGCCTGCCGCCGGCCTGCTCGGCGAAGCCCTGCGCCCGCCAGGACCAGTCGCGCAGCGCCAGGCAGAGCCGGATCGGCAGCGCCCCGGGCGAGCCGACCAGCACGTGGCTGGCCGTGTTCGGCCGGCCGGTGTGGTCCTTGGTGGGCCAGCGCTGCACCAGCGCGATCTCGTTGAGGCTGGTGACGGTGCGCACCAGGCTCGGCTGCGGTTCGCCGCCCTCGACCCGCAGCAGCGGGGCGAGGGCGCGCCCCAGCCGCGCGGCCCGCTCCGGCGGGCAGGAGGCGCCCGCCACGCCCAGGCCCTTGCCCTGCCCGACCTGGCCGCCCTGCCAGCGCACCACCAACTGCTCGACGGCGGGCGGCTCCTGGGGGCCGCTCACCTGCCCACCTCCTGGGCCGCGGCGCCGCCCGCCGGCTCGACCATGCCGTGCATCGCCAGCAGGGACACCAGCGGCTCCAGCACCCGCTGGGCGCGCACCTGCCGCGGGTAGCGCCCGTCCTGCTGGCGCCCGCCGGTGGCCGAGGCGATGTGCAGGGTGCAGCGGAGCAGCGTGTCGAAGGGGCGCAGCCAGGCCTTCCCGGCGTGGCGGTGCAGCAGGGCGTACACGTCGCGGCTCTCCTCGCGCAGCCGGTCCAGGTCGAGCGGGGCCACCGGCGGCTCGTCCAACCAGCGGTCCACCAGCGGTTCCAGGCGCAGCAGGTCGGCCTTGGCGAGCACCACGGCGGCCGGCACGTCCAGCAGGCCGCCGGTGCGCGGCAGCCGGTTGAGCACGGTGGAGAAGGCCACGTCGCCGTTGGGCTGGACCTCGATCCGGGTCTCCTCGCGGATCTCGTCCAGCTGGGGCAGCGGCAGGGCGAGGGCCGGGTCGACCACGAAGACCAGCGCGTCCACGCCCAGCAGGAAGCTCAGCAGGTCGTCGGTGCGGGTCAGGTCCTCGCCGCCGAGGTCGAAGAAGGCCACCGGCCGGGTCCGCCCGCGCGCGTCGGTGAGCAGCAGGGCCTCGACGAACTCGGCGTGGCTGCCCGCGAAGCCGGTGTGGCCCAGCACCGCGCCGCCGCGCAGCGGCGCCACCCGCTGGCGGGCGAAGCGGGCGTTCTGCTCCCGGTTCACGGGCTGCCAGCGGATGCCGTACGGCTTCAGGCCGTTGTCGGTGATCTCGGCGATCATCTGGGTCAGCAGGTGGCTCTTGCCGGTGCTGGTCTCGCCGACCATCGCGACGGTCAGCGGCCGGCCGTTGGTCAGGTAGGGCGCGGGGATGTGGTGTTCGGGGAAGCTCGGATCGGCTCGGCAGCGCTGGTAGGCGGCGGTCAGCCGGTCGGCACGCCGCAGGTCGTTGGTCAGGCTGCCCAGGTCCAGCGGCACCAGCTGCTGCTGGCTGTCGGCGACGAAGAGCGCGCCGGGGTCGAACCAGATCGCCTCCAGGCAGTACGGGCAGCGCAGCGAGCCGGCCTCGCGCTCGCCGGCCGGCTCGCCGGGAGTGGCCCGCTTGAGCCGCCGTGCCCGGTCGAACTCGGCTCGGTCAGGGGCCAGTTCGTCCAGCGGCCGGTCCTGCTCGGGAGCCGTGGGGTCGAGCAGGCGGAGCAGCTCGGCGGGGCCGGGACGGTCGGCGGCCCGTGGGGCGAAGAGCCGGCCGAGCGTCTGCTGGAGCGAGCGGAAGTCGGCGAGGTCCACCGGCGCCCGCTCCGGGTCGCCGTGCCGGCCGGTGACCAGGTGGTACATCACCTGGGCGACGCTCCACAGGCCGTCGCGCGGGTCGCACGTGCCGATCCCCTGGCGCACCTCCGGCGCCGCGTAGGGGGGACGGCCGCCGGCCCGGCGCGGGCGGCCCAGGTGGGTGACCGCCTCCAGGCCCCAGAGCTGCACGCGCTGCCCGTCCCAGCGGACCGTGCCCGGGTCGATGCCGTGGTGGACCAGGCCGAGCGTCTCCAGCAGTCGCACCGCCCGCACCAGGTCCCGTTCGATGACCAGCAGTTCGGCGCCGATGTAGCCGCTGCGGTGGTCCACCACCCGGTGGCCGCGCGGCGGTCGGTAGAGCGCGAAGGGCTCGGCCGCGTCCAGGTCGTGGCCGATCAGCTCGGGGAAGAGGTGCGCCGCCTCGGTGCCGGTGAACGCCCGGTGCAGCCGCAGGGCGGCGGCGACCTGGGCGTCCAGCCGCTCCAGCGCGGCAGGGCGGTCGGCGCCGTCGGCCGCCCGTACCTGGAGGCAGGTCCGCCCGTCCTCCAGTCGCACCGGGCGCCGGGTGGTGGGCGTCCGTGGTCCGGTCGCGCGCTCGGGGCCGAACCGCGCCGTGGTCCGCACCCGCAGGCCCGCGGGCGTCAGGTAGCCGAGGTCCTCCGGCTTGGCCGGGGTGGTGCTCACCGGTCGTTCTCCTCTCCCGGCCAGGCGCCCGGGCCCGTGGTGGCGGACCGGCCCGGGGCGGTGGGCCGGTCCGGGCCGGCGGCCTGGCCCGGGACGCTCCGGGGCGCCGGGTCGTGCTCGTGCTCGCGCCGGCGGACGGTCTCGACGGCGTCCCGCTTCAGCGGCACCAGGCAGAGCAGGCCCGCGTAGCGGCCCGCCGCCGTCCAGACGTCCGAGCCGTCGGCGGTGTCCGTGCTGTCCGAGGCGCCCGTCCGTCCCTCCGGGCCCACCTCGCGCGCGGCGGGGCCGCGGACCGCTTCCGGGGCGAAGCGGATCCAGCGGGCGGCGGCCGGGTCGCGGCTCAGCAGGGCCTGCTGCTCCACCGAGCAGAGGTAGATCACGTTCGCCCGGTCGGCCTCCGGGCCGACCACGCCGACCGCCAGCAGGCTGCGCTGCCCGAGGAGTTCGGCCGGGCCGGTGCGGACCCGCTGCGGCTGGGCGAACGGCGGGGCCGCCAGCACGCCGTTGCGCCGCAGGTGCTCGCGGGCCAGGGCCAGCAGCTCGTGCACCCGCTGGGCGGTGCGCTGCTCGGCCTGCCGGCCGGCCTGGCCGCGGGCCATCGCCCCCCAGTAGGGCTCCAGCGCCGCAACGGCCGCGTCGGCCAGGTCCCCGGCCAGGGTGGCGACCAGCTCGGAGCCGCCGTCGCGGTCGTCCCGGTCCAGCCAGCGCGGGGTGCCTCCGCTGCCCAGGGCGGCGGGCGGTTCGCCGGGGCTCGGCGGTCCGGCGGCGTCCGGCGGTCCGACGGGGGGAGCGGGGACGGGCGTCCGGGCGGGCGCGGGCGCGGCGGCGGTCGGGGCGGTCGGGGCCTCCACGGGCTGCTCCGTCCACTCGTCCTCCTCGGCCCAGTCCCACTCGCCGTCCGCGGCGGGCGGGGCGGCGGAACGGGCGAAGGAGGGGTCGACCGCTGGGAGGTCGGCCGGCGCCGGGAAGTCGTCGTCCCCCGCGTCCCAGGCCACGTCGGGCGCGGCGGGCCGCTCCGCGCCGCCCAGCGCCGACTCCTGCTGCGCGGCGGCGGCCGCCGCCCGCAGCACGCCGGCCACCGCCTCGGCCGCGTCCGCGCAGGCCCGCCGCTCCTCGACGGCCCAGCACTCGACGGTCACCTGGGCCAGCAGGGCGTCCAACGTGGTCAGTTCGACCTGGGCGTCGACGACCAGGCCCCGGTGGACCCGCCGGATCGTCTGCCGCCAGGTCCACAGCAGCAGGCCGGCCGCCGCACCGAGCCCGGCGAGCAGCGCGACCACGCTCAGCGGCCACGGCGGTCCCCACAGCAGGCCGAGCAACGCACCGAGCAGCGCGCCGCCGAGCCCGGCCCGGCCCAGCCGCAGCGCGCCCTCGCGGCCCGCGGCGGGGGCCTGCAGCCGGCTGCCGGTCAGCAGCACCCCGCCCACCAGCAGCAGCGGGACCAGCACGCCGAGCAGCAGCACGGGCCAGTCCCCGAGGCCGCCGAGCAGTCCGGCCCCGGCGGCGAGCGCGACCGCGCCGGCCTCGGGTCGGGCGGGCGGGGCCGGGCGGCGGGGCGCGGGCCCGCGGGGGCG
>NZ_BAAALF010000201.1:0-13925 GCF_039528135.1 Kitasatospora nipponensis
TGCCGGCGACCGCGCAGGGCGCGGTGATCGGCAAGGAACTGCGGCTCTACTCCCGGTCGATGCTGCGCAGCGTGCAGCTGATGATCGCGTTCCTGGTCGGCGTGCTGGTCTGCGTGATCCCCGCGCTGAGCGGCGTCAGCCTGATGCTGCCGTTCGCCGGGGCGCCGTTCACCGCGATCGCGATCGCCGTGAACTGCAACCTGTACGGCGACGACGGATCGGCGCTCTGGCTCACCCTGGTGACCCCGGGCGTCGCACGGGCCGACGTCCGGGGCCGGCAGTGGGCCTGGCTGCTGGTCGCGGGCCCGGCCGGACTGCTGCTCACCGTCGTGCTGACCGCGGTCAGCGGCCAGGGCTGGGCGTGGCCGTGGGCGCTGGCCGCCGAGCCGGGGCTGCTGCTGGGTGGCGCCGGTGTGGTGGTGCTGGTCTCGATCCTGACGCCGTACCCGCTCACCCCCACCGGTGGGCCCACCCCGCAGCGCCAGGTCAAGGTCAACCTGATGCTGCTCGCCGCGCCGGTGCTCACCCTGGGCCCGGCGCTGGCGCTGCTGATCGCCGGGACGGCGAGCGGCGAGCCGGCGGTGCGGTGGCTGGCGGTGCCGGTCGCGCTCGGCTGGGGCGCGCTGCTCTGCTGGGGCCTGGGGCGGCTGGCCGTGCGGCGGTTGGAGCGGCGCGGGCCCGAACTCTTCGCGCAGGTCCGCAAGCCCGCGGGCTGAGCCGGCGCAGGCTGGCGGATCCCGCGCCCTTGGGGGGCCTCAGCGGCGGGTGCCGGCCTCAGCGGAGGGTGGCGGCGGCCAGTTGGGCGCTCAGGACGGCCGGCGCCTGGGCCAGCGAGGGCCCGTACCAGGTGAGGTGACGCCCGCTCAGCAGCGCGGCGGGCACGCCGGGGAACGCCTCGGGGCCGTCGGTGGCGGTGAACCGGTACGGCTCGTCGGGGAGCACCACCAGCTCCGGGGCGGCGGCCAGCAACTCGGGCAGCGGCAGGGCCGGGTAGCGCTGCGAGTGGTCGCCGTGGACCAGGCGCAGGCCCAGGCGGGCCAGCAGGTCCCCGGCGAAGGTGTCACGGCCGAGCACCATCCAGGGACGGCGCCAGATGGGCACGATCGCGCGCGGCCCGCCGGTCGCCCCCGCGGGCCGGGCCGGGTAGGGCTGCCAGGCGGCGGCCGCCGCGTCGAGCCAGGCGGGTCGGGGCAGCGCGCAGACCTCGGTGAGCAGCCGGTCCAGCGAACACAGCGCCTGGTCGAGGGTGCGGATCTCGGTGACGTGGACCGGCAGGCCCGCCGCGCGCAGCGCCGCCAGGTCGGCGGGGCGGTTCTCCTCCTCGTTGGCGATCACCAGGTCGGGGGCGAGCGCGGTGATCCGGGCGATGTCCGGGTTCTTGGTGCCGCCGATCCGGGCCACCGCCAGCCCGGCCGGATGGCTGCACCAGTCGGTGGCGCCCACCAGCAGACCGGGGGCGGTGGCCGCCACCGCCTCGGTGAGCGAGGGGACCAGCGAGACGATCCGGCGAACCGGGCCGAGCCGCAGCGGGTGGCCCAGGTCGTCCAGGAGGGTCCGGGTGGCGGGGGTGGGGACGGCGTCGGTCATGGCGTCAGGGTATTTCGGCGGCGCGGGCTGGTGCCGGGCCGGTGGACCTGGCCCCCTGCTGCTGCTCGTGCCGGTATTCGAATCTCGGCGCCCGGCGCCCGGCGCCTGGCGGCCCGGTGGCAGCCGGCTCTCGGCCGGTCAGTCCGGGAGCGTGCCGGCCGACTTCGGGTCGGCGAGCAGCGCCTGCGGATCGCCCGTGGCCAGCACCCGCGCGGCCACCTCGTCGGCGGTGAACACCAGGTGCGCGGCCTCCCGGCAGGCGGCCACCTCGTCCCAGCCGACCGGGGTGGAGACGGTGGGCAGCGCCCGGGCCCGCAGCGAGTAGGCGGCCACCGTGGTCTTGGCGCTGTTGTTCTGCGACCAGTCCACGAAGACCCGGCCGGGCCGCAGCCGGGTGGCCATCCGGTCCACCACCAGGGCCGGCAGAGCCTGCCGCAGCCGGCCGGCCAGCTCCCGGGCGTAGTCGCCGGCCCGGTCGGCCGCGGTCGCCACCAGCGGGACGGTCAGGTGCAGGCCCTTGCTGCCGGTGGTCTTCGGCCAGGCCAGCAGCCCGTCCGCGGCCAGCAGCTCGCGCGCCGCCAGCGCGACCGTGCAGCACTCCACCACCCCGACCCCCTCGCCGGGGTCGAGGTCGATGATCAGCCGGTCGTGGGTGCCCGGGTCCTCGCGCCACTGCGGCACGTGGATCTCCAGGCAGCCCAGGTTGGCGGCCCAGAGCAGCGTGGGCAGGTCCTCGACCCGTACCTGGCGCAGCGTCTCGTGGCGGTGCGTCACCTCGATCCCCGGTACCCAGCCCGGTGCCCCCGGTGGCACCCGTTTGGCCCAGAACCGCTCGCCCGTCACCCCCTCCGGCAGGCGCAGGAAGCTGGCCGCCCGGCCCGCCAGCGCGGGCAGCAGCACCGGGGCGACCTGGGTGTAGTAGCGCAGCACGGCGGCCTTGGTGAAGCCGGCGTCGGGGTAGAGCACGCGGTCCAGGTGGGTCAGCCGCAGCCGGCGGCCCTCCACCTCGGCCACCGTGGCGGTCGGGTCGGGCATGGTCCGATGGTGGCAGCGGGGCCGCCCGGCCGCGCGGCGGGTCGCCCGGGGCGGGCGGCGGTGATCGCCGATGATGGTGCGGACCGAGCCGCCGGGCGTGCCAGGGCCCGGGCCGCGGCGCCGCTGGCCGAGGGAACGGAGCCGTCGATGGAGCCGCTGGAGCCGAAGGAGTCCAGGACCCCGCTGGAGCCGATCGTCGCCCTGGAGCGGATCGCCTACCTGCTGGAGCGCGAGCAGGCGTCCACCTACCGCGTCCAGGCCTTCCGCAAGGCCGCCGACGCGCTGCGCGCCCGCACCGCCGAGCTGCCGCGCACCACCGCCGGGATCGCCGCGCTGCCCGGGCTGGGGCCCAAGACCGCCGAGGTGGTGAGCGCGGCGCGGGCGGGCGAGGTGCCCGGCTACCTGGCCGAGCTGGAGGCCCGGGCCGCGGCGCCGCTGGCCGAGCTGGACGCCGCGGGCGCGGCGCTGCACGCGGCTCTGCGCGGGGACTGCCACCTGCACTCCGACTGGTCCGACGGGGGGAGCCCGATCGAGACGATGGCCCGCGCCGCCCGCGATCTCGGCCACGCCTGGGTGGTGCTCACCGACCACTCGCCGCGGCTGACCGTGGCCCGCGGGCTGAGCGCCGAGCGGCTGCGCGAGCAGCTGGCGGTGGTCGCCGAGGTCAACCGGCGGCTGGCACCCTTCCGGCTGCTCACCGGCATCGAGTGCGACATCCTGGACGACGGCTCGCTCGACCAGGAGGACGAGCTGCTGGCCGAGTTGGACGTGGTGGTCGCCTCCGTCCACTCCAAGCTGCGGATGGCGTCGGGCCCGATGACCCGGCGGCTGGTGAACGCCGTGCGCAACCCGCTGGTCGACGTGCTGGGCCACTGCACCGGCCGGCTGGTGGCGCCCGGTGACGGGGTGCGCGGGGGCGGCAAGGAGCGGCCCGAGTCGGTCTTCGACGCGGCGGAGGTCTTCGCCGCCTGCGCCGAGCACCGGACCGCCGTCGAGATCAACTCCCGCCCGGAGCGACTGGACCCGCCGCACCGGCTGCTGCGCCAGGCCGAGCAGGCCGGGTGCCTCTTCGCCCTGGACACCGACGCGCACGCGCCCGGCCAGCTCGGCTGGCAGGAGTACGGCTGCGCCCGCGCCGCGCGGGCCGGCGTGCCGCCGCGGCGGGTGATCACCACCTGGACGGCCGACCAACTGCTCGACTGGACCCGGACCGGCCGGCTGCCGCAGGAGCGGGGCTGACGGCGGGGCCGCCGCCGTGGGGTGGCCTGTGGGGCTGGTCCGGCGGCCGGACCTGCCTTGTTGACACCGTGTCGAGCGGCTCCTTAGCCTGGCCGCCCCGGATACCGGCCAGTAGGGAAGACTGATGGACGCCGAACGCCCCTATGACCTCGTCCTGTTCGGAGCCACCGGCTTCACCGGCCGGCTCACCGCGGAGTACCTGGTGCGGCAGGCCCCCGCCGACTGCCGGTGGGCGCTGGCCGGCCGGAACCTGGACAAGCTGAAGGCGCTGCGCGACGACCTGGCCGCCCACGAGCCGGACCCCGAGCGGTCGGCGCGGCTGGCCGGACTCCCGCTGCTGGCCGCCGACGCGGGCGACCGCGAGGCGCTGCGCGCGGTGGCGGAGTCGGCCCGGGTGGTGATCTCCACGGTGGGCCCCTACCTGCGCTACGGCGAGCCCCTGGTCGCCGCCTGCGCGGAGGCCGGCACCGACTACGTCGACCTGACCGGCGAGCCGGAGTTCGTGGACCGGATGTACCTGCTGCACCACGAGCGCGCCGTGCGCAGCGGCGCCCGGCTGGTGCACGCCTGTGGCTTCGACTCGGTGCCGCACGACCTCGGCGTGCTCTTCACGGTCGGGCAGCTGCCGGCCCAGAGCGCGGGGACGCCGGTCGCCGTGGAGGGTTTCGTGCGGGCCACCGGCACCTTCTCGGGCGGCACGTTCGCCTCCGCGCTCACCGCGATGTCCCGCCCGCGGGCCACCGCGCAGGCCGCCCGGGCCCGGCGCGCCGTCGAGCCGAGCCCGACCGGCCGGCGGATCCGCATCTCGCCCCAGCGCCCGCGCTGGTCCCCGCACGCCCGGGCCTGGGTGCTGCCGCTGCCCACCATCGACCCGCAGGTGGTCGGCCGCTCGGCCGCCGCGCTGCCCGCGTACGGTCCGGACTTCCGCTACGGGCACCACGCCGCCGTCCGCCGGCTGCCGATCGCCCTCGGCGGGGTGGTGGGGCTGACGCTGCTCGCGCTGGCCGCGCAACTCCCGTCCCTGCGCAAGGCGTTGACCAGCCTGCGCAAGCCGGGCGAGGGGCCGGGCCCCGAGCAGCGGGCGAAGTCCTGGTTCACCGTCCGGTTCGTCGCGCGGAGCGCGGGCGCCCAGGTCCACACCGAGGTCTCCGGCGGCGACCCCGGGTACGGCGAGACGGCGAAGATGCTGGCCGAGTCGGCGCTCTGCCTGGCCTTCGACGAACTGCCCGAGACCGCCGGGCAGGTGACCACGGCCGTCGCCATGGGCCCCGCGCTGATCGAACGGCTGACGGCGGCCGGCATCCTCTTCACCGTCCTCGAGCGCCCGCCGCTCACCGCACCGGGTCGCCACCTCGCGTGACCGACCCGTCGGATCGACCGCTGCCCGTGGGGCGTTGTCAGTGGGTTGCGTCAGGATGGCCTTGCTGGATCGAACAGCGATCGAACAAGGAGAGTAGCGATGGGCACCTGGGATGTCGGCCCCTTTCACAATGACAACGCCGCGGACTTCGCCGGCCGGCTGGACCAGGCTCCGCCGGCCGAGCGGGTGGCGTTGGTCCGGGCGGCGTTGACCCGGGCCGGGGAGGCCGAGGGGTACCTGGAGGGCGACGACGGGGAGGAGGCGGTGGCCGCCGCCGCGCTGGTCGCCGCTCAGCGTGCCGGCGGCGAGCCGGTCGACCCGTCCTACGGTCCCAAGGGTGAGGTGCCGTCGTTCCCGGCCGAGCTCGACGCGGTGGCCGTGCGCTCGCTGGACCGGGTGCTCGGTGCGGAGTCCGAACTCGCCGAGCTCTGGGACGACTC
Organism: Kitasatospora nipponensis; assembly: GCF_039528135.1. Lineage (NCBI taxonomy): Bacteria > Bacillati > Actinomycetota > Actinomycetes > Kitasatosporales > Streptomycetaceae > Kitasatospora > Kitasatospora nipponensis. Next base: position 5,662 of record NZ_BAAALF010000201.1, read on the forward strand.
CGGCGAGGGGGCGATCTGGCGCGAGCGGATAGCCCGGCTGCGCGGCGTGCTGGTCGGCGAGGCCGGCTGAGCCCGCCGGGCCCCGGCGGGCGGCTGGTGGGGGAAGTCGCCCCACCGCCGGGCGGCCTCACGCCGCGTGAGGTGCGGGCCGCGGGCCGCGGGGAGGGCGTTCGTGGGCCGGCCGGGGGCCGCCGGTGGGTGGGCTTCGCGATGGGGTAGCTTGTCCGGGTCAAGAACTGGCAAAGAAATCGGATGCCGTTCGCGCGCGGATGTGGTTCTCTGAGCGTCCCGCCGGGCGGCGGACCACCGACCGCCCGTGCCACCGTGCCGCCCGCCTGCCGAAGTCCCGGGCGCTGTCCTCCAGGAGAAGCACCATCAACATCGCCATACGCCGTGCCGCCCGTGCCTCGTTCGTCGCGGCGACCGGCTGCTGCGTCCTGGCCGCCGGCCTGACCGCCTGCGGCACCGTCAAGGAGCTCACCGCCGCCCAGCAGGTCTCCACCGCCTTCGGGAAGTTGGCCGACAGCAAGGACCTGAGCGTCAAGCTGACGCTGGACGCCACGCCCGAGCAGCTGGTGGCGTACGGCAAGGCCACGGGCGAGCCGATGGAGCAGAAGGACGCCGAGGGGCTGGCCGGGCTGAGCGTGTCCGTGGCGCTGCACGCGGACAAGCCGCTGAAGGACCTGGAGAGCCTCAAGAACACCGACCCCGCCAAGGACGCGCAGGCCGCGGCCAGGATCGAGGCCGAGACCGAGGCGATGGGCCTGGCGGTCGCCGTCACGAACCGCTCGGGTGTCGCGCTCGCCGAGTACCGTCAGGTCGCCGGCTCGGTCTACCTGCGGGTGGACGCCGAGGGCCTGTCCAAGCTGGGCGGCGAGGACCCGGCCGGTGTGCGCGCCGAACTCGACGCGCTGCCGCCGCAGGCCGCTCCGCTCAAGCAGGGGCTGACCGGCAAGTGGATCAGCATCGACGCCAAGACGCTCAAGGAGCTGGGCGCCGAGAAGGGCGGCCCGGCCGGCGCGGGGAGTGGCCCGGCCACGCCCTCGGCGGCTCCCTCGCTGGACCCCAAGGTCGGCGTCGACCTGGTGAACGCGCTCAAGGACGTCTTCGCGCACGACCTGACCTTCGAGGACAAGGGGCAGGCGGACGGCGCCCGGCACGTCCTGATCAAGGCGCCCACCCGCCGGATCGCCGAGGACGTCATGAAGGCCGTCAAGCCGCTGGAGGGCAAGCTTCCGGGCGGCGCCAAGGTGCCCACCGCCCTGCCCACGGACCTGCTGGACCGCGAGGCCGTGATCGACGTGGCGGTCAAGGGCGGAGCGCTGGCCTCGGCGCGCTTCGACCTCGCGCAGCTGGAGAAGAAGGCCGGCGCCGACGTCCACCTCCCGCTTCAGGTCGGCTTCGACCCGGCGGCTCCGGCCATCCAGGCCCCGACCGGTGCCACGGCGCTGACCCGCGGCGACCTCGAGAACGCCTTCGGGATGCTGGTGACCGCCGCCATCGGCAAGCCGGACCTGGGCGCGGGCGGGAGTGACCCGGCGGGTGGCGCGGCGACGGGTGGCGGGGGCCTGCCGGGCACCCCGGCGGCGCCGCTGACGGCCGCCGAGCTGAAGGACCTGGTGGCGAAGACCGGGCAGAGCGAGGAGACCCTGATCGGTCTCAACAAGCTCGGCCTCAGCCACGACCAGATCCTGGCGCTGGGCGAGGGCGGCGACAACTGAGCCGACGGCTCGACCTGGTGGCCTCCCCGGGCCGGCCTTCGGTGCCGGCCCGGGGAGGCCGTCCTCGTGCCGGGGGTGCGCGGGCGGCGGCGGTCCCGCCCCGGCTGCTGAGGCTGTCGGGGCCGCACCGACGAATGACAGGATGACGGTATGACCATGTTCTCGGCCCTCGCCTCGTTCGCCGTCGTTGCCGGCGTGTTGACCCTCATCCCCGGCATGGACACCGCCCTGGTCCTGCGCGCCGCCGTCACCCGGGGCGGCCGGCACGCCTTCGCCACCGCGCTGGGCATCAGCAGCGGCACGCTGCTCTGGGGAGTCGCGGCAGCGGTCGGGGCGTCGGCCGTCCTGACGGCCTCCCAACTCGCCTACACCGTGCTGCGGGTGGCCGGCGCCGGCTACATGCTCTGGCTCGGCGCCGGCCTGCTGCGGCAGAGCTTCGGCCGGCGCGCCCCACAGGCGGCCGCGGCGGTCGGGGGCGCTAGCGGGGACGGGGACGGGGACGGGGTCGAGTACGCGGCCGGCGTGGGGATGACGGCCGGCGGCCCGGACACCGGCTCGCTGACGCGCTCCTGGACGCGCGGGCTGGGCACCACCCTGGTGAACCCGAAGAACGGCGTCTTCTACCTGGCGACCCTGCCGCAGTTCATCCCCGCCCACGCCTCGCACCTGCTGATGGGCGTGCTGCTGGCACTGGTGCACGACCTGGAGGGGATGCTCTGGTTCGGCACCCTGATCCTCGGCGTCCGGGTGATCGGCAGCCGGCTGCGCAGCGGGGCGGTGCGCCGCGCCATGGACCGGATCACCGGCGTCGTCCTGATCGGCTTCGGCATCCGGCTGGCACTCGCCGACAACTAGGAGAACATCCTCACTGTCAGTCGGTGTCGGTGTCGGGCGCTGGCTCGGTGGGCTCGGTGGGCTCGGGTCCGGCGGCCGTTGCTTCGGCTGCGTCTCCGGTCATGTCGGCCGGTCCCCCCGCTGCCCGGCGCCGGCGCAGGGCGAGGACCCCGCCCACCGCGATTGCGGCCACCAGCAGTGTTCCCAGGAGCCACGGCAGCGCGGAGCTGCCGTGCGCGGCGGGCGAGGCCGCCAGCGGCACGGCGGTCGGTGAGCCGGCCGCGGTCGGTGAGTCCACCGGACTCGGCGTCGGGCTCGACGAGGGCGTCGGGCTCGGACTCGGTGACGGCGAGTCGGACACCGCAGGCGACGGTGAGGGCGAAGGCGAGGGCGAGTCGGTGAGGGGATCGGGCTCCGGCGCGCTGGTCGCGGTCGCCTGCGAGCTGGGCCTCGGTGTGGCCGTCGCGGTGGCCCGCCGGGTGGACGAGGGCGAGGCGGTCGCGGGTGGGCTCGGCTTGCGGGTCGTGCCGCCGCCGGGAGCCGGGGTGGGCGTGTGCGCGGGGTCGCCGCCGGTGAACCAGTAGCTCACCGGGCCCAACTTGGTGGGCGAGATCATGGCGCACGGCCCCAGGTAGGCCTCCGCCCCGAGCTCGTAGGTCCCGTCCGGGGTGCCGGCGGGCATGGACAGGGTCTCGTGCAGCACGTGGTCACCACGCGACAGCCCGCCGAACTCGACGCGGTCGGAGTTCCAGGTGGAGAGGTTCCCGGCGAGACCCGGCCTCCAGCTGAACGAGAAGCTGTGCGACGGGCCACCATCCACACTCAGCCGCACGGACGGCGCCGGCCCCGGGGTGTAGCCGCCCTGCTGTGAGGTGGGGATGACCGTCATCTCGAAGCCCGCGCTGCCCTGGTCCGGGGCGTTCAGGTGCAGCGTGTTGTCGATCGTGCGCGATCCCCCCATGCGCACGTTGGGGATCTGGCCGTACACGCCGTCAATCGTGTAGGAGCCGGTGGCCATCGTCTGGCAGGTGTCCGCGTGTGCCAGGCCGCTACCGGTCGCCGCGGAGAGGGATATCGCCAAAGCCAAGGTCAGGCCACGTCTCGTCATGACCCCGCATCCTAGGGGGCGCCCCCGCCCGCCCCCACGCCGATACCGGGTCGGCGAGGAGTTGGCATGGGCCTGCGAATCGGTGAGGTGGACCTACGCCGTGTCCGCAGTCCTGTCGTAGGCGACCCTGGGCTCCGCCACGGTCGGCATGCTCCCCTGCCGTTGTTCGGCCCGGCGTCGTGCCATGGGGGAAGGTCGGCCATGCATCGGAGACTCAGGTGAGGCCGTTGAGGGTGAGGGCCTCGGTGACGACCAGGTCCTCGATGCCGAACAGGAAGCGCTCCATGGCGGGGCGCGGGAGCAGGCGGCTGTCGGCGGTCATCGCGAGTTCCAGGGAACCCGGCACGTTCAGGGCGTCCATCGCGAAGGTGGTGTGCGGGCGCGGGTCGAACTCGATCGGCCAGCTCAGCGTGGTCTTCGCCAGTGCCTCCTTCAGTGGCACCCGGGCGACCTCCTCGCCCGGCTGGCGGGGCATCAGGTCACGCCGGTCGTTGAAGACGCACGAACGGTCGGCGATCGAGCCCTCCTGGGCGACGAGGTCCGCGAGGTGGGCGTCGAGCAGTCGCTTGTCGTAGTAGGCGTTGCGGTAGGTGCTCAGCAGCGTCGCCTGCGCGCGGCGCACCAGGTCGGCGAAATCGTCGCCGACGTCCGGTAGGTGGAAGAGGCCTTCCAGCGCCACGGTGCTCACCGCATGGGCCAGGCCGGGCAGGAAGCGGTTGTTGACGACCACCTGGAGCATGCTGTCGGGCGATCCCGAGACGCGGCAGGCCATCGCCGAGACGGCGGCCAGCAGGACGGTGGCCGAGCTGGTCCGACGGGCCTCCGCCACCTCCTCCAACGCCTGGGCCAGCGCCGGTGAGTTGAGTACGGCGTTGGGGAACTTGGTGGTGGCGGGCAGCTCCTGGCGCACCGGGAAGAGCTGCCGTGGTCCACTGCGCAGCTTGTTGGCCCAGTACCGCCGCGCTGCCGCGTCCTGTCGCTGCCCGCGTACGGAGGCCTGGTAGCCGGCCTCCTCCAGGGGTTGGACCGCCGGCCGCAGTTCGCGGATCGTGGCCGGGTCGGCCCCGTCGGTGAGCTCCCACAGGTCGGCCACCACCCGGCGCAGGCCCCAGCCGTCGACGGCGGTGTGCGAGAAGGAGAGGGCCAGGTAGCGCAGGTCCCCGTCCCGTTCCAGCAGTCCGATCCGCAACGGCCACTGGCGGGCGCAGTCGAACGGCAGGCCGCCCAACTCCGCCATCAGCGCGCGGCCTTCGCGGACGATGTCCTCCTCCGGGCAGGTCCGCACGACCACCGGCAGGGTCCCGTCGGCGTCCAGCACCTGGGTGAGCCCGCCGTCCTCCTCCGGCAGCAGCCGGGTGTGCAGGGAGTCGTGCAGGTGGAGCAACTGCCCCACGGCGCCCAGGAAGCGCGCCACCAGGCGGCCGGGCGGGACCGGGAACTCCATGGTCACGTTGTAGCGCGGCGCGTCCGGTCCCAGCTTGCGCACGGCGTCCCAGATCGCTTGTTGGCCCCAAGTGGCCGGTGCGGTACCGGACTTCCCGGCGGAGAAGGCGATCTGGCGCTCGGGTCCGCTGCTCACCGTTCGATTTCTCCGATCCGCCGCCGCGCGTGCGGCCCCCTGGAAGCGGACTGGTGCCGCCGGTGCCATGCGCAGAGTCTGGCGCACGGCCCGCGGTCCCGTCGAGTCCCGATCAAGCCGCCGTCATCCGACAGATCTCACATCCAGTTGTTCGATTCACCATCCATCTGTTAGAAAGTGACCATGGCTGTTGCGAATCGCTTGGACCTGACCCTGCGGCTGGTGCAGGGCTCCGACCGGGTCACCGTGTCGGAGCTCGCCGAACGGCTGGGGGTCTCCGACATGACCGTGCGGCGGGACCTGGACGCGCTGGAGCAGCAGGGCCTGGTCCGCCGCGTGCACGGTGGCGCGGTCGCCACCCGGTCGCGCGAGGAGGGCGCCGGCTTCGTGGCGCGCGAGCCGTGGCAGGCGGCGACCAAGGACCGGCTGGGCGCGACCGTGGCCGCGATGGTGGAGCCGGGATCGCGGGTGCTGCTGGACGCCGGAACCACCACGGTGCACGTCGCCCGGCACCTCGCGGACCGGGCGCCGCTGACGGTGGCGACGCTCAGCCTGCAGGGGGCCTTCGAGCTGGCGGACCGGCCCGGCATCGACCTGGTGGTCGTCGGCGGCCGCTCGCGGCCCGGCGAGCGCTCGCTGGTCGGCCCGCTCGCGCTGCGCACGCTCGAAGCCCTGGCCTTCGACTGCTTCGTGCTCTCCATCGGCGGCGTGCACGCCACCCACGGGTGGTCGGAGTTCTCGCTGGACGACGCCGCGGTCAAGCAGGCCGCGCTCGCCCAGGCGGCCACCACGATCGCGGTGGCGGACGCCACCAAGCTCGGCGTGCGCGCCTTCAGTCGGGTCGCCGAACTGGGCGCGGTGCAGACCTTCGTCACCGACACGGCGGCCGAGGACGCCGCCACCCACCCCCAGGGCCCGCAGACCCTGGCCGCCCTGCGCGACGCGGGCGTCCACACCACCCTGGCCTGACGGCCGGACCACCACAGGAGTACTGGCTATGACGACGACCACGGCCGCCGGCACGACGAAGGCCGCCCGCCCGCTGATGATCCTGGTGGCCGGCCCCTACCGGTCGGGTACCGGCGACGACCCGCTCCAACTCGCGGTCAACGTCGGCGCGATGAACCGGGCCGCGCTCGCGCTCTTCCGCGCCGGACACCTGCCGGTCACCGGCGAGGCGCTGGCCTTCCCGCTGCTGGAGGCGGCCGGCAGCACTGAGCTGGGCGACGCCGTGTACGAGGAGATCTTCCACCCCGTCGCCGAACGGCTGCTGGAGCGCTGCGACGCCGTGCTGCGGATCGGTGGCCCCTCGCAGGGCGCGGACCGGATGGTCGCGCACGCCCGGGACCACGGGCTGCTCGTCTTCACCAACGCTGCCGACATCCCCGCCGCCCGATGACCGCCGGCCTGGACGCACTCGGCTTCGACGCCCCCGGCCTCGACTCGCCCGACCTCGACTCGCTGGGCCTGGACGCACCCGGCCGGGATGCGGCGGACCGCGGGGTGCCCGGCCTGGACCTGCCCGACCGGCGCGGCCGCACCGGCCTGGACCGGTACGGCCGTGACCTGACCGGCAACCCGCGGGTACGGATCCGCGCGGTGGACGTGCTCTCCTGCGACTGGTACGTGCTGCGCCGGACCACGTTCGACTACCGGCACGGCGACGGCCACTGGAGCCGTGAGCAGCGCGAGACCTACGACCGGGGCGACGGCGCCACCATCCTGCTCCACAACGCCGAGCGCGGAACCGTACTGATGACCCGTCAGTTCCGGTTGCCCGCCTACGTCAACGGCCACCCGGACGGGATGCTGATCGAGACCGCCGCCGGCCTCCTCGACGGCGACAGCCCCGAGGAGGCCATCCGCCGGGAGGCCGCCGAGGAGACCGGCTGCACCGTGGGGGAGCCCGAGCACGTCTTCGACGTCTACATGAGCCCGGGCTCGGTCACCGAACGCCTGCACTTCTTCGCGGCCCCCTACGACACGGCCCCCGCTGCCGGCGGGCACGGCGTCGTCGCCGAGGGCGAGGACATCACGGCCGTGGAACTGCCCTTCGCCGAGGCCCTGGCGATGATCGGCAGCGGCGCCGTCGCCGACGCCAAGACCATCATGCTGCTCCAGTGGGCGGCGCTGAACGGGCCGTTCCGCCCGGACCACGGCTGAGCGGAACGGGCGGCGGACGAGCGGAGCGGGCGGCGGCGGGGGTCCGGGCGGGGCCGGAGGACGTCACTGCCGGAGCAACTCGCTGCTCGCGAAGCCGATCTGTGAGACCTGCAGGCTGCCACTGCTGTTGAGGGTGAGGGTCACCTCCTCCGCGACCTGGGCGCCGCACCCGGGGGTGGAGGAGGTCAGGCTCTCGCTGATCACCACGGTGTGGGCGCTGGCCGAGAGCAGGATGTCCGCGGCCCCGCAGACGACGTCCTGGGAGGGCACGGTGGTCGTGGCGTGGCCGACCGTCTCGCCGACGTTGCCCTGCCCGAGCTGGAGCCGGTAGACGGTGGTCAGCGGGCCGCCGGTGGTCTGGATCACCTCGCCCTGCCAGGTCCCCAGGAAGGCCGCCGGGATGCTGCCCGTCGGCGCCGTGGGCGACGGGGAGTGGCTGGGGGAGAGCGAGGGCGAGGGGCTCGCGGACGGTGTCGGCGAGGGCGAGGGGGACGCGGAGTGGCTCGGTGCGGGCTGGTGCGTGCTCGCGGTGGGTCTGATCGCCGTCGGCGGCCCCGGGGTGGGGGAGGCGCCGCCGTCCTGGTGCAGGGCGCCGAAGCCGTCGGTGGACCAGGCGGTCAGCGCCACCGTCACCGCCAGCGCCGCCACCAGCGCGATCCCCAGCACGGGCGCCCGCCGCCGGCCGGACGGCGGCGTGGCGGGCCGCGCCCAGGTGTCGGGCAGCGGGACGAGCTGGCCGGGCCCACCCGCCTGGCCGGGCCAGCCCGCCGGGGGCATCGGCGGTCCGAACTGGCCGGAGGGGGATCCCACGGCGTCGGGCCACCCGGCCGCCGCCGCGGTCGGGTGGGTCGGCGAGGGG
>NZ_BAAALF010000202.1:0-13874 GCF_039528135.1 Kitasatospora nipponensis
CCCCCCGCGGGGGGGCCCGCCGCCGTGGCAGGGGCCGAGGCCGTCGGCGGCGCGGTGCCGACGGCGGTCGGGGCCGGTATCGACGCGGTGGCCGGACCGTGCCCGCCCGCCCCGGCGTGCGAGTCGCCCGAACCGTTGAGGAGCACCGCGGCCAGCAACCCGGCGCCCGCCAGAGCGGCCGCGCCGAGCGCGAAGGCGAGGGTCCGGCGCGGTCTGCGGCGCTCGGGCTCGTCATCGGGCCCACCCGGGTCGGCGTGCTCGCCGTACCCCGGCTGCTCGCCGTACCCGGAGTTCTCGCCGTACCCGGAGTTCTCGCCGTACCCGGCCTGTTGGGGCACCGGAGCCATCACCGAGGTCGGTGCGCCGACCGGCGGCCGGCCGGGAGGGGCCGGGGTGCCGGGGAACGGCGGCGCGGTGGCGGGCAGGACCGTCGTGCGGTGCCCGTCGGCCGCGTCCCCCACCGGCGGCGTCGCCAGCAGTTCGGAGGTGCGGTCCACCGCCCCGGCCACCGAGACCGCCGCGAGCAGTTCGGCGCGGGCCGCGGCCGCGTCCGCCGGACGGCCGGCCGGGTGCTTGGCCAGCAGCCGCGCCACCACGTGGTCCAGCGCCGGCGGCACCTCCGGCCGCCGCAGGCTCACCGGCGGCGCCTCCTCGGTGACCTGCTTGAAGGCGATGGCGACCGGCGTGTCGGCGGTGAACGGCGGCTGCCCGGTGAGCATCTCGGTCAGCACGCAACCCAGCGCGTAGAGGTCGGCGCGGCCGTCCACCTCCGCCGCGGTGGCCTGCTCCGGCGAGAGGTAGGCGGCGGTGCCGAGCACGGTGGCGGTCTGGGTCAGTTGCTGCCCGGACGCGCTCGCCCGGGCGATGCCGAAGTCGACGACCTTGACCCCGCCGTCGTCGGTGATCATCACGTTGCCGGGCTTGATGTCCCGGTGCACCAGCCCGGCCGCGTGGGCGACCGCCAGCGCCTCGCAGACGGCCGCCGCGATCCCGACCGCGCGCTCGACCGGCAGCGGTCCGCCCTCGGCCAGCACCGAGCCGAGCGACCGACCGCGGATCAACTCCATGACGATGTAGGGGGATCCCTCGTCCATCCCGGAGTCGAAGACCATCGCGATCCGCGGGTGCACCAGCATCGCCGCGTGCTGCGCCTCGCGGCCGAACCGCTCGGCGAACCGCGGGTCCTCGGCCAGGCCTCCGTTGAGCACCTTGACCGCGACCGGACGGCCCAGCACCCGGTCGACGCCCTGCCAGACGGTGGCCATCCCCCCGACACCGAGGGTTCCGACCAGTTCATAGCGGCCGTTCAGCGCTCGTCCGATCACCTGGTCCGCTCCTCACGCTCCGTCGACCGGGGGCTCCCGCTCGCGCCCGGCACCCGCGTCATGATCCGGCATGACCGAGTCCGGCCCCCAGCCGGGGCACCGCCGAGGGTAGCGGCGCGGGCCCGCCGGAGGGCAGTCCACAGCGTGGAACAGTCCTCAGACGTCTGATGACGGCTGCTAGCCTGCTCCGAAATCCGCTGAGCAGGCAGGAGGCCGACCATGGACCGCACGGGGGACGGGCTGCGCCGCGGCCCGCTGGTACCGCAGCTGGAGGCCCGGCTGCGCGAGCTGCTGGCCGAGGGCCGCTGGCAGGTGGCCGACCGGCTGCCCAACGAGGCCGCGATGGCCCGGGAGTTCGGCGTCGGACGGTCCTCGGTGCGGGAGGCGGTGCGGCTGCTGGTGCGCGACGGGCTGCTCGACGTCCGGCACGGCGTCGGCACCTTCGTCACCGACCCGGCCGACCGGCCCGCGCACCCCGGCGAGGTGGGCGAACTGCTGCGCCGCGCCCGGCTGCTGGAGGTCTACGAGGTGCGCCGCGCGCTGGAGGTCGAGGCCGCCCGGCTGGCCGCCGAACGGGCCACCGCCGCCGAACTGCGGGCCCTGCGCGAGCGGCTCGGCGACCGGCAGGCGCGCCGGCGGCTGAGCGCGGCGGCCTTCGTCGAGGCCGACCTGGCGTTCCATCAGGCCGTCGTCGAGCTCGCCGGCAACGCCGTCCTGCTGGACCTGTTCACCGCGATCCTGCCGGTCCTGCGGGCCGCGCTGGTGGAACTCGTCGAGCACGAGCCGCAGCTGCCGGACACCTCCTGCGCCCACAGCGACCTGCTCACCGCGCTGGAGGCCGGTGACGCCGGGGCCGCCACGGCCGCCACCCTGCACAACCTGGAGGCCGTGGTGCGGCTGCTGCGGGCCCGGCAGGAGCTGAGCCGGCAGCCGGCGGCCCGGCCGGTGGTCACGCGCCGGCCGGCCGGGAGCCGTCGGGCCGAGCAGGCCGCCCGATGAGCACCGGGCCAGGCCCCGCCGACCCCGCCGACCACAGCGCCGCCCCCGCCGAGCACGGTCCCCTGCTGCGGGCCCGGGACGTCGACGTCGTCCGCGACGGCCGTCACCTGCTGCGCTCGATCTCGCTGACCGTCGAGCCCGGCGAGCACTGGGCGGTGCTCGGCCCGAACGGTGCGGGCAAGAGCACCCTGCTCGCCCTCCTCGGCGCCCTCACGCACCCGACCCGTGGCGAGGTCCGAGTGCTGGGCCGCCGGCTCGGCCGCGTCGACGTGCGCGAACTCCGCTCCCACCTGGGCCACGTGAACCCGCGGCACCCGCTGCGGTCGCCGCTGAGCGTGCGCGAGGTGGTGCTCACCGGGGTGAGCGGCAGCATCGAGCCGGACCGCAACCGGCCTCCCACCGCGGATCAGCTGGCGCACGCCGACGCGCTCATCGAGACCCTCGGGATGACCCGGCGGAGCACCGCCGCGTGGACCACCCTGTCGCAGGGCGAACGCGGCCGCACCCTGATCGCCCGCGCGCTGATGCCCCGGCCGCGCCTGCTGCTGCTCGACGAGCCGGCCACCGGGCTCGACCTCACCGCCCGCGAGCAGCTCCTGGCCAGCCTCGACGACCTGCGGCGGCACCACCCCGGGCTGGCCAGCGTGCTGGTCACCCACCACCTGGAGGAGCTGCCCGCCAGCACGACCCACGCGCTGCTGCTGCGCGAGGGCGCGTGCGTGGGCACCGGCCCGGTCGACGAGGTCCTCACCACGGACCTGGTCAGCGCCTGCTTCGACCACCCGGTCCGGATCAACCGCGAGGACGGGCGCTGGGCGGCCCGCGCGGCCCGGCCCGCACCGGCGGCCACGGCGGGGCCGCGGGCGTAGCGCGCGCAGGGCTGGCGGGGTGGTGAGGGGATCCGTCCCCCGTCCGCTCCGGCACCCCTGCTCCGACCGGGTGTCAATTCCCGCGCGGTGTCTGGCCAAGCCGTTAACCCAGCAGTAACTTACCGGCCAGTTCCCCGGCGCACCCCACCCGCGCCGTTCGCGTACCTCCCACCCCACCCGGAGGACTGCCATGCCCGGAACCACCCTGCCCGGATCCCCCCGCACCCGCCGGATCGCCGCGCTCGTCGCCGGCTGCGGCCTGTTCGCCGCCGCGCTCGCGGGCGCGATCGCCCCGGCCCAGGCCGCCGCCGCACCCCGAACCGACCCCGTCTCCGCCGCCCAGGCGCTGGCCGCCCCGGGCGTCCCCGGTGCCAACGACTGGTCCTGCCGGCCCTCCGCGGCGCACCCGCGCCCGGTCGTCCTGGTCCACGGCACCTTCGCCAACGGCTCGGTGAACTGGCTCACCGTCGCACCGGCGCTGGCCGCCGACGGCTACTGCGTGTTCGCCCTGACCTACGGTGAGCAGCCCGGCGTCCCCGTGCTGCGGGCCATCGCACCGGTGGCCGACTCGGCCCAGCAGCTCGCCACCTTCGTGGACGGGGTGCTGGCGGCGACCAGGGCCGGCCAGGTCGACATCGTCGGCCACAGCCAGGGCGGCATGATGCCGCGCTACTACCTGAAGTTCGACGGCGGCGCGGCCAAGGTGCACACGCTGGTCGGCCTGGCCCCCAGCAACCACGGCACGACGCTGGACGGCCTGACCACCCTGGCGCAGTCGTTCCCCGGCGCGCTGGACGTGGTCGGTTCGCTCTGCCCCGCCTGCGCGGACCAGGTCACCGGCTCGGCCACGCTGACCCGGCTCAACGCGGGCGGCGACACCGTCCCGGGCGTCTCGTACACGGTGATCGCCACCCGGTACGACGAGGTGGTCACCCCGTACACCACGCAGTTCCTCTCCGGTCCGAACGTGCACAACGTGCTGGTGCAGAACCTCTGCCCGACCAACGTCCCCGACCACGTGCTGATGGCCGTGGACCCGGTCGTGCTGCACGAGGTGCGGCACGCGCTCGACCCGCAACACGTGGGCGAGGCGGACTGCTGGGCCAACCTGACCGGCTGACCGCGCCCGGCCCACCGCCGCCGGCGGGGCGCTCCCGGGCCGGGAGCCCCCCGCCGGCACTCCCCCGCGACCGTCCCGCAGCTGGTCGGTGTCATCCTGGATCCCGGCGGCGAACCCGCACGTCACCGCCTCCGCGACACCGATCAGAGGGCTCTCCCATGCACGTCCTGGTGACCGGCGGCGCCGGTTTCATCGGCAGCGCCTACGTCCGCAACCTGCTCGGCGGCGGCCTCGGCCCGGCCCCCGCCACGGTCACGGTCCTCGACAAGCTGACCTACGCCGGCAACCCGGCCAACCTCGCGCCGCTCGCCGGCGACCGGCGGCTGCGCTTCGTCCACGGGGACATCGGGGACGCGGAACTGCTGCACACCCTGCTGCCCGGCGTCGACGCGATCGTCAACCTGGCGGCCGAGACCCACGTGGACCGCTCGATCGGCAGCGCAGCCGAGTTCGTCACCACCAACGTGCTGGGGACCCAGACGCTCCTGCAGGCGGCCGTGGACCTGGCGGTGCCGCGCTTCCTGCACGTCTCCACCGACGAGGTCTACGGCTCGATCGAGACCGGCTCCTGGACCGAGCAGGCGCCCCTGCTGCCCAACTCGCCCTACGCCGCCGCCAAGGCCGGCGCCGACCTGCTGGTCCGCTCCTACGCGCGCACCCACGGCCTCAACGTCAGCATCACCCGGTGCAGCAACAACTACGGGCCCCGCCAGTACCCCGAGAAGATCATCCCGCTCTTCGTGACCTCGCTGCTGCGCGGCGAGCCGGTCCCGCTCTACGGCGACGGCCTGAACGTGCGCGACTGGCTGCACGTGGACGACCACTGCCGCGGCCTGCAGCTGGTGCTGGAACAGGGCGCGCCGGGCGAGGTCTACCACATAGGGGGCGGGACGGAGCTGACCAACCGCGACCTCACGACCCGCCTGCTGGCGGCCTGCGACGCCGACTGGTCCGCCGTCCGCCCCACCCCCGACCGGCCCGCCCACGACCGCCGCTACAGCCTGGACGACAGCAGGCTGCGCGCGCTCGGCTACCGGCCGCGGGTCCCCTTCGAGACCGGCCTGGCCGAGACCGTCGCCTGGTACCGGGCCAACCCGTCGTGGTGGGAGCCGCTGCTCCCGGCCCCGCTCAGGCGGGCAGCTGCGCCTCGATGAGCGCGACCAGCTCGGGGGCCTGCGGCTCGGTGGCCGGACGGATCCGGGCCACCAGCTCCCCCTGCGGGCTGACCAGGAACTTCTCGAAGTTCCACTGGATGTCGCCGGCCTGGCCGTCCGCGTCGGCGTGCGCGGTGAGCTCGGCGTAGAGCGGGTGGCGGTCCGCCCCGTTCACGTCGATCTTCTCGAAGAGCGGGAAGGAGACCCCGTAGGTCATCGAGCAGAAGCTCTGGATCTCCCCCGCGGTGCCCGGCTCCTGGCCGCCGAACTGGTTGCACGGGAAGCCCAGCACGGTGAAGCCGCGCTCCTGGTAGCGCTTCTGGAGCAGCTCCAGCCCCTCGTACTGCGGCGTGAGCCCGCACTTGGAGGCGACGTTGACGAGCAGCAGGGCCTTGCCCCGGTGGTCGCCGAGCGAGGACGGCTCACCGGCCAGGGTGGTCAGCGGAATGTCGTAGAGGCTCACGATCGGGGGTGTCCCTTCCATGGAGCGGATCGGACCCCCATTATCGACCGGCGCCGCGCGATCAGTCGCTGAGCGGCAGGGTGAGGGCGGGCTTCACCGGCGCGGCGTCCGGCCGGATCCGGCTCACCGCGGTGCCCACCGCCGTGAACTCGATCGCGTGCTCGCCCCAGTAGCGGTGGTCGTCCACCGCGGTGCCCACGATGCCGTCGGCGCCCAGCTGCTGGCCCTCGTACTGCATCCTGGCCATCGCCAGCTCCCGCGCGTCGTACAGCGCCTGGGTGAACTGCGGCAGCTCGGTGTTCTGGCCGACCTGCGAGAGCGTCTGGCGCAGCGACTGGTGGGCGACGTGGTAGACGCAGTTGCCGAGCACCAGCCGGCGCGGCAGCCAGCCGTGCTGCCACAGCGTCCAGAAGTCCTGGCCCGAGAGCGGCGTGGTGAACGGCTTGCCGTTCGGCGAGCGGTAGTTCTTCCCGTCGCTCGCGCGGACGGCGGTGCCGACGGCGACGAACTCGATGACGTCGCTGAAGAAGGTGTAGTTCATCGGCCGCAGCGACACCCCGACCACGCCGTCCGCGCCGAGCTGCGCCGCCTCGGCCTCCATCCGGCCCATCGCCAACTCGCGCACGTTGTACATGGCCTGGGTCTGGCTGCCGAGCTCCTGGCTCACCTTCCAGCCCACGCCCTGCAGCCCCACGTGGTAGACGCTGGTGCCCATCACCAGGCCGAGCGGCTCGAAGCCCGCGTCGCCCAGCAGGACGAACTCGTTGACCGACAGGTCCGAGGTGAAGCACGGACGCCCCTGCCGCGAGGCGTCCAGCCGCCCACGGGCGACGTCGGGCACGTGGAGCGGGGGCGGGGTGGTCATGGCGGCCTTTCGGTGGGCGCTTCCTGCCGAGCGCGCCGATCCTAGTGGGGCCCGCACCCACGGGTGGGTGTTCCCTTGGTCAAGCACAGAGAAAAACCCCAGGTCAGAAGTCTGACCTGGGGTTTCTCCGGGGAGCCGCTTTCGGGATTCGAACCCGAGACCTACGCATTACGAGTGCGTTGCTCTGGCCAACTGAGCTAAAGCGGCACCGCAGCCGTGGGGTGATCGGTGGGGATCGCTCCTCGGCAACGGCGGTAAGTCTACACAGGTTCGCGCGGTGATCCGTACCGGGTTGCCCGGGGCCGGTCAGGCGGAGGAGGCGGCGAGCTTGGCGGCGAAGCCGGCGAAGAGGAGGGCGACGCCGCTGGTGAGGCCCGCGGAGAGCCGCTTGCGGCGGCGGAAGGCGGTGGCCAGCGAGGTGCCGGCGAAGATCAGGCCGGAGAGGTAGAGCACGCTGAAGGTCTGCAGGATGCCGCCGAGCACGGCGAAGGAGAGCGCCGGAGTGCCGTAGTGCGGGTCGACGAACTGGGTGAAGAAGGAGAGCAGGAAGAGGATCGCCTTGGGGTTCAGCAGGCTGATCAGCAGGGCGCGGCGGAACGGCCGCTCGCTGCCCGCGGGGAGCTCGGCCTCGGTCGCGGCGGCCGCGGCGACGTCGGCGGCGGCCGGCTCGCTGGCCCGGTGCTCGCGCCAGAGCTGCGCGGCCGCGCGGAACATGCCGAAGCCGATCCAGAGCAGGTAGCCGGCTCCGCCGAACTTCACCACGGTGTAGACCGCCGGATTGGCCCGCAGCAGCGAGGTGGCGCCCAGCGAGGTGAGGGCGATCAGGCTGAAGTCGCCGAGGAAGACGCCGGCGGCGGCCCGGTAGCCGGTGCGTATGCCACGGCGGGCGGCGACCGACAGGACGTAGATCGAGTTCGGCCCCGGTAGGAGGACGATCACCAGGGCCCCCACGGTGTAGGCGGCGAGGTTGGTGATTCCCAGCATTCCGGGCTCCCTGTGGCAGACGTAAGCGCATCATCGTACCGGCGGGGCCCGACCGACAGACCCCGCGCGGGGCCTGTCGGGGAACAGCGGGCGAACAGGACCGCGAGCGGTCCGCCGGTCAGCGCCCGGGGCGCTGGTCGCCGGCCCGCCACTCGTCGGCGAGGATCGACCAGACCTCCTTGTCGTGCCGGACGCCGCCGTACGGGTAGTACGAGCGCAGCACCCCGTCCAGCCGCATCCCGACCCGCTGGGCCACCGCGCGGCTGCGCGCGTTGAGGGTGCTGCTGTACCAGTCGGCGCGCTGCATCCCGCGCGTCACCAGGGCGTGCTCGAGCAGGTGGCGCACGCCCGCGGAGATCAGGCCCAGGCCCTCGCCGGCCGGCTCGGCCCAGACCCCGATCTCGCAGTTGCCGGCGGCGGCGTCGAAGTTCGCGTACATCACGCCGCCGACCAGCGTGCCGTCCAGCCAGATGCCGAAGATCCGGCCGGTGTCGGCGGCGGCCCGGTCCGCGTAGCGCTGCAGGGTCGCGCGGGCCGACTCCAGGTCGGTGCTGCGGTCGGCGAAGCCGATGAACTGCCCGACGTTCTCCCGCCCGCGGTCCATGTGGGCCAGGAACTCCTCGGCCTGCCAGGGCTCGAGCGGGCGGAGCTCGGCGGGGAGGGTGTCGGACAGCGGTATGACGAACATCGAGCGCCTCCAGGAGCCTCAGCAGATACATAACAAACGTTTGGTAGGTACCATAGCGGCATGCCGCCCGCCCGTGGAGACCATGAAGCCCGCCGCCGAGACGTTTCCGAGGCGGTCTGGCGGGTGCTGGCCGACCGCGGGTTCGACGGGCTGACGCTGCGCGCGGTCGCCACCGCGATGGGCGCCTCCACCGGCCTGCTCACCCACTACTTCCCGAACAAGCGCGAATTGCTGCGCTGCGCACTGGAGGTGCTGGGCGAGCGCGCCGAGAACCGGCCCCGCCGCACCGCGCCCGCCGCGGGCCTGGCGGCCCTGCGCACGGCGCTGCTCGACATCCTGCCGCTGGAGGCCGACGCCGCGGCGGCCAACCGGATCTGGGTCGGCTCCTGGGACGTCGCCCTGGCCGACCCCGAGCTCGCCCGCGAACACGCCGCGCGCTACCGCCGCGCGCGCGAGCGGCTGGAGCTGCACGCCCTCGCCGCCCAGCAGCACGGCGAGCTGCCCCCCGGGAGCTCGGCCGCCGACCTGGCCACCGCCGCCCAGGGCTTCGCGCTGGGGCTGGTCGTGCAGGCGCTCTTCGCGCCCGACGAGTTCCCGCCGGAGCGTCAGATCCGCCTGCTGGACGCGTGGCTGGCGGGCGTCGGCCGCGAGGCGGGGGGCAGCGACGGGAACGGTCCGGACGCCGGCGGCCTCACTTCGAGCAGCGCAGCCCCTGGGCCGGCGGCTGCCCCTCCAGCAGGTAGTGGTTGACCGCGGAGTCCACGCAGTCGTTGTGCCGGCCGTAGGCGGTGTGGCCGTCGCCGTCGTAGGTCAGCAGCCGGCCGGCCTCCAACTGCCCGGCCAGGGACTGCGCCCAGGCGTACGGGGTGGCCGGGTCCCGGGTGGTGCCGACCACCACGATCGGGGCCGAGCCGGCCGCCCGGATCGTGTGGGCCGCACCCGTCGGCCTGACCGGCCAGTACGTGCAGGCCAGTGCCATCCAGGCCATGTCGCGCCCGAAGTGCGCGGAGGCCTGCTGGAAGTCCGGCACGACCCGGGCGACGTCGTCCGGGGTGGCGAACGGAGCCGGCAGGTCGAGGCAGTTGACGGCCATGTTGGCGAACATCAGGTTGGGGTACGAGCCGTCGCCGCTGCGCTCGTAGTAGGAGTCGGAGAGCCTGAGCAGCGGGCCGCCGTCACCGTCCTTCGCCGCCTGCAGCGCGCTGCGCAGCTGCGGCCAAAGGAACTCGGCGTACATCGCCTGGATCACTCCGGTGGTGGCCTGCGCCTCGGTCAGCTGCCGCGGGCCGTCGCCCGGCAGCGGCTTGGCGTCGAGCGAGGCGAAGAGCGCGTCGAGCTGGTGGCCCGCCTCCTGCTCGCTCGAGCCGACCGGGCAGTCCGAGCGGCTCACGCAGTCCTTGGCGAACGCGTTCCAGGCCGTCTCGAAGCCGCCCGCCTGGGTGCGGTTGCCGGTCAGTGCGTCCAGCGAGGGGTCCATCGCGCCGTCCAACACGAGCCGACCGACCTTGCCGGGGAAGAGACCGGCGTAGGTCGCCCCGAGCATGGTGCCGTACGACTTGCCGACGTAGGCCAGCTTCGGGTCCCCCAGCAGCGCGCGCAGCACGTCCATGTCGCGGGCCGCCTCCACGGTACTGACGTGGCCCAGCACGGCGCCCGAGTGCTGGGCGCACCCGGCGGCGAACTCCTTGTCCGCAGCAACCAGTTGGTCGACCTCGGCGGGCGTGTCCGGCGTGCTGTCGACGGCCGCGTAGGCGTCCATCCGGTCCCCGCTCAGGCAGCTGACCGGACTGCTGCGGCCCACTCCGCGCGGGTCGAAGCCGACCAGGTCGTAGGCGGCCCGGACCGCCGGGTTGTAGCCGGCGGCCACCGACTCGACGTACTCCACCGCCGAGCCGCCCGGGCCGCCGGGGTTCAGCAGCAGCGAGCCCAGGTGCGCGGCGCCCGGCGCGCCGTCGGCCCGCTGGCGGGCGGCGGCCAGGCTCAGCTGCCCCGCCGACGGGTGGTCGTAGTCCGTGGGGACCTTGAAGGTCGTGCACTCGAAGCCCTGGTCGCAGGACTGCCAGGTCAGCTGCTGGGCGTAGTAGGGGGCGAGATCGGCCGGCGTCGCCTCGGGCAGCGGCTGCAACGGCGTCACGGCGGCGGAACCGGCGGCCGGCGCGGAGGCAGCGGAGGAGGCGGAGGAGGCGGACCCGGAGGCCGGGCCGGCGGACGAGCCGCCGTCCGCCGAGATGGGACTGCGCGGCGCGGGGGCGGCGGACCGGCCGCCCGTGCAGCCCGACAGGAGCAGCCCGGCCACGGTCAGCGCGGACACCGTGCGGAGCAGGTCGACGGGCTGGACAGGGCGCATGCGGTGTTCTCCCCTCGGGAGCCGGCCGGTGGCCGACAGAACTGAGCGTAACGGGACCGGGCCGGGCGGCGCGGAGGCCGTCAACCGGTGGGGTGGGCCAGCGCGTCCACCAGGTACTGCGCCGCCAGCCGGACCAGCCGCAGCCGCTCGCGGTCCGGGGTGTAGTCCTGCACCACGTCGGAGACCTTCACCACCGCCCGCGCCGCCTGCCCCTTGCCGGTGTGCAGCGCCCCCTGCAGCCGGCGCGCCGCGGCCAGGCCGTCCGTGTCGTCCTTGGCGGCGGCCAGCAGGAGCTGGGCCGGCGGGCCCGAGGGCGAGTCGGCCGCGGCCTGGACCAGCGACGGCGCGTCGTAGCGGCCGGAGACGGCGGCCGCCGCACCGTACAGGTCGGGGCGGGTCAGGCCGGCGGCGACCGCGCAGGGCGCCCCGCCGTCGATCCCCAGCGTGGCCCAGCCCTGCGGACCGGGCGGCAGGGTGTGGAAGGCGGCGGAGACGGCGGCCCGGATCCGGGCGTCGTCGGCGAGCGCCTGCGGGGCCGCGGCGACCAGGTCGCAGGGGTGCGCCGTGCCGGTCGGCCCGGCCGGTGCGACCACCACGAACGGACGGGCCCGGCCGAGCTTGATCGCCGAGGTCAGGCCGTCGAAGACGTCCGGGACCTCGGCGTCCGCGGTCCGGCCCGGCGCGGCCGCGTGCAGCACCAGGACCGGGAAACGGGCCGCCGGGTCGTCGCCGTAGTGCGCCGGCAGCCAGACCCGCACGGTGCGCGGACGACCGTCCGCTCCCGGTACCGCGCCCTGCAGCAGCTCGCCCTCGGCGGGGTGCCCCACCGTCTCGAACTTGGGCGTCCCCACGGACGGCGACGCCGCGGCCGCCCCGGCGGAGGGGGCCGCGGGCGAGGCCCCGGAGGCGGTCACCGGCGAGGCGGCGGCCGCGGCCGCCGGTACGGGGGCGGGCACCGGGCGGGCCGCGGGATCCGGCGCCCCCACCGCCCCGGCCGCCGCCGTCACGCGCAGGTTGCCGGCCGACGGGAGCCCGCGCCCGTTCAGCAGCGCGACCACCGCCAGCGCGGTGGCGCAGACCCCGCAGAGCAGCGCACCGCCGGCCCGCACCAGGACCGGACGCAGGTCCACCCCCAGCTCGTAGGTCTGCGCCGCCCGCTCACCGCGCAGCCGGGTCACGGCGCTGCGGGCCAGCCGGACACCGAGCAGCAGAACGGGCAGGAGCAGCAGGACGAGGACCAGACGGGGCATGGGGCACCACCTCGGGAGGATCAGTACCGGGCTGCCGGGCCGGCCGGACACGTGGTCGGGCCTCGGCGTAGTCGACCCCCAGCGTGCAAGACGCCGCCTCCGATGGCCGCCACCGTGACGGGCGAGTGCCCACGTTCACTCGAACGAGCGAGCTGACGGCGCGAAGGCCCCGCCCTGGGACCCGGCCACGCCCCCCGGCCCCGGTCCCGGCGCTGGCCGGACCCCGGTCAGCCGGCCCGCAGGGCCACGGTCATGGCCTCCACCGCGAGCAGCGGATCCACGTTGCGGTCCAGCGCCCGGCGGCACGCCAGGATGGCCTCGATCCGCCGCAGCGTGCCCTCGGGCGGGCCGGCGGTGGCGATCCGGTCCAGCGCGGGCCGCTGGTCCTCGTTGGAGAGCGCGCCGGTCGCACCGAGCTGCAGGGCGAGCACGTCGCGGTAGAAGCCGAGCAGGTCGAGCAGGGCGACCCCCAGGGTCTCCCGGCGGGTCCGGGTGGCCCGGCTCTTCTGCCGCTTCTCCAGCTCCTTGACCGCGCCGGCCATCCCGCGCGGCGCCTTGCCGCCCAGGCCCTCGGCCGCGCCGTAGGCGGCCTTGAGGTCGTCGGTCTCCTTGACGTCCCGGGTCTGCGCGAGCGACTCGGCGTCGGTCTTGGCGGTGTCCACCAGCCGCTGGGCGGCGGCCAGGCAGCCGCCGATGTCGGCGACCTGCAACGGGATCCGCAGCACCTCCAGACGCCGGGTGCGGGCCTGCTCGTCCAGGGCCAGGCGACGCGAGCGCTCGACGTCGCCCTGCCCGGCCTGCGCGGCCAGCCGCGCCACCGCGGGCTCCACGCCGTCGCGGGTCACCAGCATGTCGGCGACCGCCTCGGCGGCCGGCGTGCGCAGCACCAGGTGCCGGCAGCGCGAGCGGATGGTGGGCAGGGTGTCCTGGACGGAGGGGGCGCAGAGCAGCCACACGGTCCGCGGGGAGGGCTCCTCGACGCCCTTGAGCAGCGCGTTCGCCGCGGCCTCGGTGAGCCGGTGGGCGGCGTCGATCAGGATCACCGACCAGCGGCCGCCGGTCGGGTAGCTGGAGGCCCGCAGCACCAGCTCGCGCATGTCGCCCACACCGATCGACAGGCCGTCGCTGCGGACGAACTTCACGTCCGCGTGGCTCTCCGCCATCACGGTGTGGCAGCCGTCGCAGAAGCCGCAGCCCGGCACGCCGCCGAGGTCGAGGTCGGGGCTGGTGCACTGCAGCGCGGCGGCGAAGGCCCGGGCCGCGGTGGCCTGGCCGGCGCCGGGCGGGCCGGTGAAGAGCCAGGCGTGGGTCATCAGCGAGGCGTTGCCGCCGGGCGCGGCGCCGGCGCCCGCCGGGCCACGGCCCGCGAGCACGGTCGCCCGGGCGGCGCGCGCGGCGGCGGTCAGCTGCTCGACCACCCGCTCCTGGCCCACCAGGTCGTCCCAGACGGCCACTGCTGCTCCCACGATCCGCTACCGACGTTCCGCCCCCGAGCATACGGCGCGCCCACGACAGTCCCCGGCGCCCGGCGACGGGCCGAGCGGGAGACCGGGACCGGCCGCGCCGCCGCGGCCCGGCCACCGCCCGCGGTGGTCAGCCGCGCCGCTTGCGGCCCTTGCCGTCGGTCGGGGGCTCCTCGTCGTTCTGCTCCCAGCGCGACCACTCCTCGCGCGAGCCGAGCAGCGAGTCGGTGAGCGTCGGCAGGTCGTCCATCGGCGTCTCCTCCGCCCAGGACGGGCGGCGCGGCACGCGCGGCGCCTCGGCGGCGACCTCGGCCGGGCCGGTCGCGGCGGTCTCGGCCGCCGGCGCC
>NZ_BAAALF010000203.1:0-13783 GCF_039528135.1 Kitasatospora nipponensis
GAAGGGGATGTAGTCGGCGCCGACGTGCACCGCGGGCGCCGACCCGCCCGCGCCCCGGGCCCGGCCCGTCGCCCTCCCCGTCCCCCCCCCCGTGCCGGGCGGGGGGGGGCGGTGGCCGGGCGGGCGTCCGGGCGGCGGGATCCCGCGCGATCCGGGCCCGCTCGGCGCCGCGCCCGGCGACGGCGCCGACCTGCTGGTCGAGGCCACCGGCCTGCGGCTCGGCGCGGGCTGCGTGCTGGTCGACACCCCCGGCATGGACTCGCTCAGCGGCCTGGACGAGAGCGCGCTGGCGGCGCTCGCCGAGGCCGACGCCCTGCTCTACGTGATGCCGCACCCCGGCGCCGGGGACGCCGAGGCCCTGCAGGCCCTGCGCGGGCACGCGGACGCCCGGCTCACCGCGCTGAACGCCGTCGGCGTGCTGAGCCGCATCGACCTGCTGGGCGACGGCGTCGGCGACCCCTGGGCGCGCGCCCGCCGGGTCGCCGCCACCAACGCCGAACGGCTGACCGGGCTGGTCGACGGGGTGCTGCCGGTGGTCGGCCTGCTCGCCCAGACCGCCCTGGGCGACGACTTCACCGAGGCCGACGCCGCCCTGCTGCGGCGCCTGTCCGCCGTGCCGCCGCAGGAGTCGGCCCGCGCGCTCTACTCCGCCACCCGGTTCCGCCAGTGGCCGGACGGTCCGCTGACGGAGTCCGAACGCCGCCGGCTGCTCGGGCTGCTCGGCCCCTACGGCATCGACGTCGCGCTCGGGGCCGTGCGCGCGGCGCATCGTGCGGGCCGGCAGGCCGGGGCCGCCGCGCTGCTCGCGGTGCTGCGCGAGGCCTCGGGCATCGGCGCCGTGACGCACTACCTGCGGCACCGGTTCGTCGGCGCCGCGGACGGCCTGCGCGCGGTGGCGGCGCTCGGCGCGCTGGAGGCCGCCTTCGCCGCCGACGCCCAGGCGCCCGCCGACGCCGCGCGACTGGCCCGCGAGCGGATCGGCGCGTTGCGCCGCCACCCCGCGCTGCGCCGGCACGAACTGGCGCAGGCGCTGGCCGACGTCGCCACCCGGCGGCTCGACCTGCCCGCCGAACTGCTGGGCCCGCTGGTGGCCCTGGCCACCGGTGGCACCCCCGGCGAGTGCCTCGGCCTGGACCCGGCGGCCGCCCCCGCCGAGGTGCGCCGGGCCGCCGCCGCGGCCACCCGGCACTGGCGCCGCCTGGAGGACAGCCCGCGCCGCGACCTGGCCCGGCACGCCCGCACGGCGCGCGAGCTGTGCGAGGCGCTCTACTTCGGCGCACCGGCCACCGCCGGGAGGTGACCCGGTTGCTGGGGAAAAACCTTTCGTCACCGGGAAGTTGTCTCCCTAGGGTGTGAGCCGTGCTGAACCAGGAACAGATGGACGAGTTCGCCGAGCGCGGCTTTCTGGTCGTCCCGCAGGTGGTCGGGCGCGACCTGCTCGCGGCGGCCTCCGGTGCGATCGACCGGTTGATCGAGCGCGACCCGCCGGGCCCCGAGGTGCGCGGACCGCACTTCTACTTCCCAGAGACCGCGCGGGTCCCGGAGTTCGGCGCCCTGCTGACGGACAGCGCGGCCTTCGCCCTCGCCGAGTCGCTCACCGCTCCGGGCACGCTGGAACACCCCTGGCAGACCCAGGTCGCGCTGAACATCCCGCCCCACCCGCAGCGTCCGGGCATGCACCACATCGACGGCGCCCTGTACGAGCCGGACGGCCGGCCCGGCACGTTCACGATGCTGGTCGGGGTGCTGATGTCCGACCAGCTGGAGCGCGACGGCGGGAACCTCTGGGTCTGGCCGGGCACCCACCTCACCCACGCGCGCTACTTCCGCGACAACGGCCCCGAGGCCTTCTTCACCGCCGCCGGCTACCCGCCGATCGCGCTGCCCGAGCCGGAGCAGGTCACCGGCCGGGCCGGCGACCTGCTGCTGGCGCACTACCTGCTCGGCCACAACATCGGCGACAACGTCTCGCCGGCGGTGCGGCGCGCGGTCTACTTCCGGGTCAAGCGCACCGGCCACGACCCCCGCTGGCGCGCGTTCCTGCAGGACCCGTGGCTCGACTACGACCGGGTCCGCGAGCGCACCGCCCCGACCGCGCCGACCGCCCCCGCCGAGCGCCCGTGAGGCGCCCCTGAGGCTCCTGGAAAACCGGTTGGCGGAGCACGAGGACCACTGTTACCTTTCCGGAGGCCGTGCGAGAGAACGAGGAGGTGGTACCCGTGAACGCGATATCGACATGGGTGCTCCCCTCCGGGGTCACGGTCGGGCGATAGGTCGTCCGGGAGCGCCATCTGCGAGCACTCCCGAAAGGCACGACCATGGACTTCACCTCCGAACAGCGTCTCGACGACGGCGTCCTCGAACGCGAGTTCACCCTCGGCGAGATCCCCGGCACCCTGTGGACGCCCCAGTCCGCCGCACCGACCCCGCTGATCCTCATCGCCCACAACAACGGCCTGCCCAGGCGGGAGGCCCGACTGGTGGCCCGGGCCCGGCACTGCGCGGCGCAGGGCTACGCGGTGGCCTCCATCGACGCCGCCGGGTGCGGTGAACGGCCCCGTTCCGCCGCCGACGAGCAGGCCCGCGCCGAGCTCCGCCGGGCGATGCGGGCCGGCGAGCCGGTCGACGACATCTTCGAGTCCTTCATCGCCCCGCTGGTCGAGAACGCGGTGCCGGAGTGGCGGACCGCCCTGGACGCCCTCCTCGCGCTGCCCGGGATCGCCGGCCCGGTCGGGTACTCGGGGTGGACCGCCGTCGGCATCGGGCTGGCGGCGGCCGAGCCGCGCATCGCGGCCGCCGGCCTCTTCGCCGGGGGCTACGTGCCCCGCGCCCAGCGCGAGGAGGCCCGACAGATCACCATCCCGCTGCTCTTCCTGCTGCAGTGGGACGACGAGGGCAACCCCCGGCAGCGGGCCCTGGACCTGTTCGACGCCTTCGGCAGCAAGGAGAAGACGCTGCACGCCAATCTGGGCGGCCACGTCGGCACCCCGTGGTTCGAGGTGGAGGACGGATCCCGGTTCTACGACCGGCACCTGAAGTGACGCCGGGCCGGCGGGCGGGCGCCTGACCGGGACCGGTACCGGTACCGGAGAGGACGCCGCCGTCGAGGACGGGTCGTGACCCTCCTCGATGGCGGCACCCGGCGCTGCTCGCGGGCGATCAGCCCTCGGAGAAGGGAGCGTTCGGGATGGTGGCGGTCAGGCGGCTGCCCTCGTCCACCAGCGCCTGGGGGACCTTCGGCTGCCAGCCCGGGTCCTCGGCGAGGGCCCGCCACTGGTCGAGGGTGAACGGCGGTGTCTGCCGCGTGGCGGCTTCCTTGTGGCCGGAGGCGTTGATGGTCCCGGCGTACTCGGAGAGCACAAGCAGGTACCCGTCGGGGTGCCAGACGAGGACCTGGTAGCCGTACAGGCCGGGCACGGTGGCGTCGGTCGCCTCGACCCACTCCCAGCTGCCGTCGGCGAGCCGGTGGGCGTCGCAGCTGGGGGCCCCCGGCGGGGGGTCGCTGGGACGCTGGGACGTGAGCTCGCACCCGACCGGCGCGCCCGCGAATCCGGGGAGGCTCCCGGGGGTCGGGAAGGGCTGGGTGATCCTGCTCAGGGTCAGCTGCACGGCCGCGATGCCGTGGCCGTCGTCGTAGCGCAGGAACGCACCGACGTCCTGCGCGGGGTCACCGCCCGCGTACGGGTTCTGGTACTTGAGGAACGTTCCGGCGGACGGCAGACGGTCGGCCAACAGCTTGACCATCGCCCCCGAGGTGAGCTGCACGTCGGGCGGCCCGTCGGAGGCGCGGGCGGACGCGCTGGCGGACGCGGGCGGCGTGGTGGGTGAGGCGGCGGCGGTCGGGCCGGCGGTCGCGGATGGGACCGGCTGGTCGGTCACGAGCGTGGGCCGGCCGTGCGGACGGACGACGAGCGCACCGGCCCAGGCCACGGCGACGACGGTGAGCACGGCGCCGCCGGCCCGCAACCGCCGCAGGCGCAGCCGGCGGCGGCCGAGCCGGCCGCTCTCGGCGGCGATCGCGGCCACCGGAGCTGTCAGATCCGCGACGCCGGCACGGAACACGTGTGCCAGCTCCTGGTCCAGATCCATCGGGGCATGCCTTTCGTGGGCGGTGGAGCAGCGGAGCAGGGGGAACGACCCGGTCAGTCCTGCAGCAGCAGGGCCCGTTCCGGGCCGAGGATCTGACGGAGCGTGGTGAGCGAACGGAAGCTGAGGCTCTTGACGGCGCTGACGGTGGTGTCCATGGCGTCCGCGACCTCCTCGAGGCTGTAGTCCTCCAGGTAGCGCAGCACCACCGCCGCCCGGTTGCGCGGCGGCAGCCGGCTCAGCGCCTCCAGCAGGGTCACCCGCAGGGCCGCGTTGCCGTCCTCGCCCGGCCCCTGCGGGGCGCGGTCGGGAAGATCGCCGACGGCCACCTCCCCCGACCGGCGCAGCCGCCGGTGCGAGATGTAGCAGTTCAGCAGGACCTTGCGGGCGTACGCGTCCAGGCTGACCGTCTCCTCGCGCCTGGTCAGCCGCCCCCAGACCGGGTAGAGCCGGGACAGGGCGGTCTGCACCAGGTCCTGCGCCTGGTGGTAGTCCCCGCACATCAGGTACGCCGTCTGGAAGAGGCGCTGCGCGCGACTGGAGGCGAACTCGTCGAAGGCGAGCCCTTCCGGCATGACGTTTTCCCCCGGACATCAGATGATCAGACGCCCTGTTACACGCTTCGAGCCACCTCGACGTTGCGGACCGGTTCCTGTGATCGCCACCGCATCGGGTGGCCGACCCGCCCCCTCGGCCACAGCCGGCTCACCGCGTGCGCTCGGCCCAGCGGACGACCGCCGGCAGCACCAGGCCGACCGCGACGAAGACGCCGCCCATCGCCACCCAGCCCGGCGCGCCCCAGGTGAGGCAGAGGAAGCCCAGCACGGAGGGCGCCGCGACGTCCGCCAGGCCGCCGGTGATCCGCGAGACGCCCGCGTACTGCCCCTGCGCATGGGCCGGTGCGAGGCTGTAGCGCAGCTCGAACGCGCCCGCCGCCTGGAGGATCTCGCCGATCGTGTGGATGCCGGCCCCCAAGGCGATCAGCAGGACCGCGAGCGGTCCGGGCAGGGCGCCGGTCAGGCCGATCAGGGTCATGCCCGCCAGGAACGCCCAGCCCGAGCGGCGCCAGGCCCGCACGGCGGCGGCGTTCGTCTCGATCCCCCGGCCCACCCTGACCTGGAGGCCCACCACCAGGACCGTGCTGACCAGCGCGCTGGCGCCGGCGAACCAGCGGGGCGCGTGGGTGTGTTCGACGATCCACAGCGGCAGGGCGAAGACCAGGACGTCGCCCTGCAGGGCCATCACGGCGCCGAGCACGGAGAAGAGCAGGTAGGGCCGGTCCTTGAGGGCGCTGCGCCGCCCGGTCGCCGGCGGCGGGACCGGCGGCAGGGACGGCAGCCGGCTCGCGACGGCGGCGCTGAGCAGGAAGCTGACGGCGTTGCCCAGCACCAGCCACCGATAGGCGGTGTGCGTGTCGAGCTGGACCACCAGAGCGGCCAGCAGGGCCCCGATGCTGGAGGCCACGTTGACCATCGCGCGCAGGTAGGACCGGAACCTGGCGGGCCGCTCGCCGGACACCCCGCGCGTCAGCGGCGCGCGGGCCGCCGAACTGGCCGAGCCGGCCAGCTCGGTGAGCGAGACCACCACGACGAAGAGCCAGAAGGTGTGGACCAGCACGAGCGAGGCCATCGCGGCGGCCTGCACGACCAGGGTCACCAGGTAGACCTCGCGCGGCCCGCGGTGGTCGGCCAGCCGCCCCACCGGGACCCCGGAGAGCAGGCCGACCAGCGCGCCGATGCCCATCCCGAGGCCGACCTGCGCGACCGAGAGCCCGATCGAGCGGATGAAGAAGAGCGCGGCGGTCAGCATGAACATACTGCTGCCGATCATGTTGACGAAGCTCACGAGCGCGAGCACCCGCCGCGGCCCCGGCTCGGGTATCAACCCCCGGGAGACCCACCAGGAGGACTTGCGCGACTGGTCGTCAGGTGATAGGTTTGAAGTGGGAGTTGTCTCAACATGCAAGATGGCCATTCGGGTAGGCTACTGCCCTGACGCATGGCGTGTCCGGCTGTTTGATCATGCGCGGACCCGGGCGTCCGTGGCTCCCCTCCGGTGAAGTCCCCCGGGATCCAGGAGAAGTGACCGCCCCTCACCACGTCTCGGCCCGCCCGCCGTCCCCCGGTCCGTCAGGACCCACCGTGCGGCGGGTGCGGGTGGTGGCCCTGGCCGTCGTGCGGCGGGTCCTCGTGCAGGGGCGCGTCGTGCGGCGGGATGTCGTGCAACAGCCCGTCGTAGGAGGGGTCGTGGCCCCAGGGGTGCAGGAGGTGGTCGAACAGGTCGTACTGGCCCGCACCGTGCAGCACGCCGTCCGGCGTCATGCCGTCGGCGTGCCAGGCGACGTGCTGCGTCCCGTCATCGCCGTGGTGGTGGACGTCGTGGTGGGCGTCCCGGTGCTGAGCCTCGTGGTGCGGCACACCGGGCTGTGGGACGTCGTGGTGCGGGGCGACGTGGTGGTGGACGTCGTGGTGCGGAACGTCGTGGTGCGGGGCGGGCGGGCCGAACAGGTGCCCCGATGCCCACCCCTCCAACGCCCGCGTCGCGCCGCCCGCGCCCTCCCCCGCTCCCCCGCCCGCTCCCGTGCCGTCGGCGCCGTCCTCCGTGCCGTCGCCCGCGTCGCCTCCGCCGCCGCCCGGGGCGATCAGGCACAGGCCCGCGCCGATGGTGCCGAGTACCTCCGTCAGCACCGCGCGGGCGCTGCGGCGGCGCTGCGCCGCGCTGGCGGCGGCCGGCGGCAGGGCGTCCAGCGTCCCGCGCCCGGCGGTGCCCACCCAGGCCACCGCCTCGAAGCGCTTGGCCGGGATGGAGACGGTGACCTGGGTGAACGCGGTCCCGGGCAGGCCGCCGGCGCCGGTGGCGAAGGCGTCCGCGTACAGGTCGGCGGCGACCACCAGGGCCATGTCACTGGCAGCGGCCGCGGCGAGCGCGGCACGGATCTCCGCGCAGTCCAGCAGCCGGGAGGCGAGTTCGACCGACCACGCCACGTAGCCCAGCGGCGCCCGCTGCACCGCTCCCTGGGCCAGCGCGGCGCGGATCCGGATCCGGCCGTCTGTGCCGGGGCTGCGGTTCATCGTGTGCAGGGCGTCCCGCAGGCCCAGCACCAGGCCGGGCAGCACCCTGGCCTCGTCCGCACCGGGCGGCAGCAGGAGCAACTGCCCGTCCCCCCGGTCCTGTTGCTCGCACTGCGGACGGCGTATCCCGGCCCGCTCGCACGCGTGGTCCAGCGCGCGGTCGAGCTTGGCCTGGACCCGCTGTTGGACGGAGTACGGGCGGCCGCCGTACGCCTCGATGTCGACCACCAGGCAGAGCCGGCGCAGCCGTGGTTCCTGACCGGTGGTCATCTCACCGCCTCCCGGCCGGTGCGTGCGGAGAGCCCGGCGGCCCGGCAGAGCACGTGCTCGTCGCTGACCACCAGTTCGCGGTAGCGGGTGCGGATCGCCCCCTGCGAGCGCAGGGTCCGCAGCGAGCGCTCGACGCTGGCCTGCGAGAGCCCGGCGAGCGCGGCCAGGTCCGCGTGGCTGAGCGGGACGTCGATCCGCAGGCCGTCGGCGGTGGGACGGCCGTAGGAGCAGATCAGGGTGTGCAGGGTGCGGGCGAGCCGCACCAGCACGGTGCCGCAACCGGCGTCCACCCGGTGCCGGGTGGCCGAGCGGAGCTTGTGGCTGACCGAACGCTGGACGGCCGCCGCGGCCTCGGGGTACTCGGCGAGGAAGGCCCGGAAGGCCGTCCCGCCGATCTCCCGGGTGGTGCTGGTGCGCACCGCGAGCACCGTCGCCGAGCGCGGCCCGCCGTCCAGCACCGCGAGCTCGCCCAGGAGTTCACCGGGGACCCGGACCGCGAGCAGGGCCTCGCCGCCGTCCTCGGTGCTGCCCACCACCTTGACGCAGCCGGTCAGCAGCAGGGCGACCCGGTCGTCCCGGTCCCCCTCGATCATCAACGCCTCTCCGGGCGAGTAGACCCGCCGGGTGCCGAGCCGGCCGAGCTTCTCCCGGGCGGGCGCCGGGAGTTCGGCGAGCGGTCCGTGTGCGGGAACGGGAGCCGGCAGTCGGGCCGGCCCCTCCCCGTTCGCTTCGAGCAGTGTCCGCGCCGTCGTCATGCGCCGTGCCCCCAACGGTCGGCAACCCGCCCCCACGGACGGGCATACACGCGGAACATAGCGCAGCGGAACGGGTTGCGCAGGGGACCGCGCCGATGCTTCTGCCGAGTGTCCGGTATCAGTGAACGGTGCACTCCTCCAGCGGACTTGGCGGTGTCCGAGGGCCTCGCCCCGGTGCGCGGCCACCCGCTTCGAGTGAACCGCTCGCACCCTCCGCCCGCCGCAGCGCCCGCACCGCGGGCAGCAACGCGGCGGGCAGCACCCCGAGGGCGGCGACGGCGGCCGGCACCAGCAGCGCCCCTCCGGTGCCCGGCACGGCCGCCCACAGCTGCGTCGGGCCGGCGGCCACCGCGATCCCCAGGGTCGAACCGACGTTCAGCGCCGACCGTGTCCGCCACCGCTCCGCAGACACTGTCGACAATCCCCTGGCCAGGCTGGTTAGGGTGGTTCGCATGACGTCCCCGCTCCGCCTGGAGAAGATCACCCCGGACAACGTGCTGGCCGCCTGCGCCCTGGAGGTCCGCCCCGAGCAGCGGGAGTTCGCCTCCCCGGTCGCCCAGTCGCTGGCCGAGGCCTACGTGCACCAGGAGATCGCCTGGCCACGGCTGATCGTGGACGGCGAGCGGGTGGTCGGCTTCCTGATGGCCTTCTTCGGCGTGCGCTTCGACCCCGCCGACCCGCGGGACCGGCCCCGCGACGGCCTCTGGCGGCTGAACATCGCCGCCGGGGAACAGGGCCGCGGGTACGGGCGGTTCGCGGTGCGGGCGGTGGCCGAGGAGGTCCGCCGGCGCGGCGGGACGCGGGTGACCACCACCTGGGGGCTCGGCGAGCACGGTCCGCAGGGCTTCTACCTGGGTCTGGGGTTCCGTCCCACCGGGGAGCTCAGCGGCGACCAGGTGGTCGGCGAGCTGGACCTGCCGTAGTGCGGCAGCGCGGGCGGCGGCGGCCCCGGCGTCCGCACCCCGTCGCGCGCCTCTGTCGTGGGGGCACAGGGGCGGGCGACGTGGAGCGCGGGGCGTGGGCCGGACCCCCGTGTCAGTACCGGCCCAAGCACCCGTCGCGGCCATCGTGGCCCACCCCCGTATCGCCGCCGTATCGCCGGCCGGCGGGCCCGCCACCGCGGGACCCGCTCGCCCCCGGTCGGCCCGCGGCGGCCGCCCGTTAGGATGGCGCCGGACGGGCCGGTCGGCCTGTCCACGCCAGAGACGGCGTCAGGGGAGGAAACCGGTGCGAAGCCGGTGCGGTCCCGCCACTGTGACCACGGTTCAGTCGCCGTGGGAGCCAGGAACTCCTGCCGTCCTCGACCCTCCCCCCAGCCTTCGGCCGGGGTTCCCCCACGGGGCGCGGACCCCGAGGAAGGCACGCCGTATGCGCACCGTCATGCCCGTCACCGCCGACCGCCGCGGGAGGGCCGCCGCGTGATCCTGCTCCTGTCGACCTCCGACACCGACCTGCTCTCCGCCCGCGCCGCCACCGGCCCGGTCGGCTACCGCCTGGGCAACCCGGCCCGCCTGACGCCCGAGCAGCTGCCCGAGCTGGTGGAGGGCACCGACCTGGTGGTGGTGCGCCTGCTGGGCGGGCGCCGCGCCTGGCAGGAGGGGCTGGACGCACTGCTCGCCGGCCCGCGCCCGGTGATCGTCCTCAGCGGCGAGCAGGCACCGGACGCCCAGCTGATGGAGCTGTCCACCGTCCCGGCGGGCCTCGCCGCCGAGGCGCACGCCTACCTCGCGCACGGCGGCGCGGCCAACCTGGCCGAGCTCGCCTCCTTCCTCAGCGACACCGTGCTGCTCACCGGCCACGGCTTCGCGGCGCCGGCCTCCGCCCCCGACTGGGGACCGTTGGAGCGCGCCGCCCGCCGCACCGAGGGCCCCTCGGTCGCCGTCCTCTACTACCGCGCGCACCACATGAGCGGGAACACCGCCTTCGTGGACACCCTGTGCGCCGCGATCGAGGACGCCGGCGGGCAGGCGCTGCCGTTCTACTGCTCCTCGCTGCGCGGCGCGCCGGACGAGCTGCTGGCCGAGCTGGGCCGCGCCGACGCCATCGTGACGACCGTGCTGGCCGCCGGCGGCACCCGCCCGGCGGACGCCTCGGCCGGCGGCGACGAGGAGGCCTGGGACGCCGGCGCGCTCGCCGCGCTGGACCGGCCGATCCTCCAGGCGCTCTGCCTGACCTGGTCGCGGGAGACCTGGGAGGGCAGCGACGACGGGATCTCCCCACTGGACACCGCCACCCAGGTCGCGGTGCCGGAGTTCGACGGCCGGCTGATCACCGTCCCGTTCTCCTTCAAGGAGCTGGACGAGGACGGCCTGACCGTCTACGTGGCCGACCCCGAGCGCTCGGCCCGGGTGGCCGGGATCGCGGTGCGGCACGCCCGGCTGCGGCACATCCCGGCCGCCGAGCGGCGCCTGGCGCTGGTGCTCTCCGCGTACCCGACCAAGCACGCCCGGGTGGGCAACGCGGTCGGCCTGGACACCCCGGCCAGCGCGGCCCGGCTGCTGCGCCGACTGGCCGCCGAGGGCTGGGACATCGGCCCGCTGGAGGGCCCGGACGCGCTGCCCGGCCTGCAGCCGACCGCGGACGAGCACGAGGGCGACGCGCTGATCCGCGCGCTGATCGACGCCGGCGGCTACGACCAGGACTGGCTCACCGAGGACCAGTTGGCCCGCAACCCGGTCCGGATCCCGGCGGCCGACTACCGCCGCTGGTACGCCACCCTGCCGGCCGGCCTGCGGGCCCGGGTCGAGGAGCACTGGGGCCCGGCGCCCGGCGAGCTCTACCTGGACCGCACCCACAACCCCGAGGGCGACATCGTGCTCGCGGGTCTGCGGGCCGGCAACCTGCTGGTGCTGGTGCAGCCCCCGCGCGGCTTCGGCGCCAACCCGGTGGCGATCTACCACGACCCGGACCTGCCGCCCAGCCACCACTACCTGGCCGCCTACCGCTGGATCGCGGCCGACCGGAGCGACGGCGGCTTCGGCGCCGACGCGCTGGTGCACCTGGGCAAGCACGGCAACCTGGAGTGGCTGCCCGGCAAGACCTCCGCGCTCTCCGCCGAGTGCGGCCCGGACGCGGCGCTCGGCGACCTGCCGCTGATCTACCCCTTCCTGGTCAACGACCCGGGCGAGGGCACCCAGGCCAAGCGCCGCGCGCACGCCACCCTGGTCGACCACCTGGTGCCGCCGATGGCCCGGGCCGAGTCCTACGGCGACATCGCCCGCCTGGAGCAACTGCTCGACGAGCACTCCAACATCGCCGCGATGGACCCGGCCAAGCTGCCCGCGATCCGGGCGCAGATCTGGACGCTGATCCAGGCCGCCCGCCTGGACCACGACCTCGGGCTGGAGGAGCGGCCCGAGGACGACGGCTTCGACGACTTCCTGCTGCACGTCGACGGCTGGCTCTGCGAGGTGAAGGACGCGCAGATCCGCGACGGCCTGCACGTGCTGGGCCAGGCGCCGGCCGGCGAGGACCGGGTCAACCTGGTGCTCTCGATCCTGCGGGCCCGGCAGATCTGGGGCGGCGTCGCGGCGCTGCCGGGGCTGCGCGAGGCGCTCGGGCTGGACGAGGCGGCGCTGACGCTGGGCGCCACCGACGCCGCCGAGGCGCGCGCCCGCGCCCTGGTCGAGGCGATGGAGGCGGCCCACTGGGCGCCGGAGGCCGTCCAGGAGGTGGCCGCGGGCCTGGCCCCGGCGGTCGCCGAGGTGCTGGACTTCGCGGCCCGCCAGGTGGTCCCGCGGCTGGCCGCCACCACCGACGAGCTGGACGCGGTGGTGCACGCGCTGAAGGGCGGCTTCGTGCCGGCCGGCCCCTCGGGCTCGCCGCTGCGCGGGCTGGTGAACGTGCTGCCGACCGGGCGCAACTTCTACTCGGTGGACCCCAAGGCGGTGCCCAGCCGGCTCGCCTGGGAGACCGGGCAGGCGCTGGCGAGCTCGCTGATCGAGCGCTACCAGGCCGACAACGACGGCGCGTTCCCGCCCTCGGTCGGTCTCTCGCTCTGGGGCACCAGCGCGATGCGCACCGCCGGCGACGACATCGCCGAGGCCTTCGCGCTGCTGGGCGTGCGCCCGGTCTGGGACGACGCCTCGCGCCGGGTCACCGGTCTGGAGGCCGTCCCGCTGGCCGAACTGGGCCGTCCGCGCGTCGATGTGACGCTGCGCATCTCCGGCTTCTTCCGGGACGCCTTCCCGCACGTGGTGGCCCTGCTGGACGACGCCGTCCGGCTGGCCGCCGCCCAGGAGGAGTCGGCCGAGGAGAACTTCGTGCGCGCCCACGTGCAGGCCGACCTGGCCGAGCACGGTGACGAACGACGGGCCACCGTCCGGGTGTTCGGCTCCCGTCCGGGTACCTACGGGGCCGGCCTGCTGCAGCTGATCGACAGCCGCGACTGGCGCACCGACGCCGACCTGGCGGAGGTCTACACGGTCTGGGGCGGCTACGCCTACGGGCGCGGCCTGGACGGGCGGCCGGCCCGTGAGGAGATGGAGACCGCCTACCGGCGGATCACGGTGGCGGCCAAGAACACCGACACCCGCGAGCACGACATCGCCGACTCGGACGACTACTTCCAGTACCACGGCGGCATGGTGGCCACCGTGCGGGCGCTGACCGGCCGGGCGCCGGCCGCGTACATCGGCGACTCGACCCGCCCCGAGACGGTGAAGACCCGCACGCTGACCGAGGAGGCGGCCCGGGTGTTCCGGGCCCGGGTGGTCAACCCGCGCTGGCTGGAGGCGATGCGCCGGCACGGCTACAAGGGCGCCTTCGAGATGGCCGCGACCGTGGACTACCTGTTCGGCTACGACGCGACCACCGGCGTGGTGGCGGACTGGATGTACGAGCGGCTGACCCAGGAGTACGTGCTCGACCCGGTCAACCGCGACTTCCTCACCTCGGCCAACCCCTGGGCCCTGCACGGGATCAGCGAGCGGCTGCTGGAGGCCGTCGAGCGCGGCCTGTGGGCCGAGCCCGACCCGGCGCTGCTGGCCGAGCTGCAGGCGGCCTTCCTGGAGTCCGAGGGCGAGCTGGAGGACGACGGACAGGCCTGACGTCCGGTCACGAAAGGCGGCCCGTTCGCATGATGGTGTGCGAACGGGCCGCCTTTCTTCTGACTGTCACTCTATTGACAACTTCCTTGCCACTCCTGGAATCGCTCGATAACGTCGCATACAGAGTGTCCATCACGACGATCTCTCGCGACAATTCGAGGACCGCCCATGCGCAAGAACCGGTTCGGATTCGCCCTGCTCGCCACCACGAGCGTCCTCGCCCTGGCGGGCGCCGCCCAGGCCGCACCCTACGATCCCGCGCAGGCCGCGCCCGCGCAGGCCGCGCCCGCCCAGGCCGCGCCCGCGCAGGCCCAGGCCCCACCCGCGCAGGCCGCCGGGAGCGCCGCCAGCGGGCCCGCCGGCGGCAAGCACGTGATGGAGGTCGACGCCTCCCAGCTGCCGGCCGCCACCCCGAACACCGCCGCCCAGCCGGACATCGTCTACAAGACCACCGCCTTCACCAACAACCACGGCGGCAAGTGCCTGGACGGCGACCTCAACACCATCGGCAACAACGGCGCCAAGGTCCAGCTCTGGGACTGCAACGGCTGGG
>NZ_BAAALF010000204.1:0-13708 GCF_039528135.1 Kitasatospora nipponensis
CCCCCAGTGGCCCCCCGGCCCGGGGGCCGGCTGGTGCGCCGCCGAGAGGTACGGCTCCGGCACCGCCGAGGGCGGCACCGGGGGCACCGGCGGCACGACCTGCGGCGCCACCCGGGCCGGCCCGGGCTCGGGCGCGGCCACCGGCCGCTGGGCGGGCAGCGCGCGGCGTCCGCGCTTGCGCTCGATCAGGTCCAGCGCCTCGGGCGGCAGCCAGTCCCCGCCCTCCTCGCCCGCGTCGTCCCGGGAGAAGAGGTGCGGCGCCAGCTCGGCCTGGATCTGCGCGGGCGTCGGCCGGTGCTCGGGCGAGGGGCGCATGCAGGCCCGCACCAGGTCCACCAGCTCGACCGGCAGTCCGGAGAGGTCGGGCTGCTCGCGCAGCAGCTTGAAGACCGTCTCCACCGGGTTGCCGCCGCGGTAGGGCGCGTGCCCGGTGGCGCAGAAGACCAGCAGCGAGCCCAGCGAGAAGACGTCGCTGGCCCCGGTGACGCTGCGGCTGTCCTTGGCCTGCTCGGGCGACATGTAGGCGGGCGTGCCGACCGCCACGTTGGTCATGGTCAGGCGGGTGTGCGAGACCCCGGCGGCGATGCCGAAGTCGATCACCCGCGGGCCGTCCTCGGTGACCAGCACGTTGGACGGCTTGAGGTCGCGGTGCACCAGTCCGGCGGCGTGGATCGACTGCAGCGCCTCGGCGATGCCCGCGATCAGCCAGCGCACCCCGTCCACCGGCAGCGGCCCGCACTCGCCGACCAGGTCCTCCAGCGAGGGCGCCGGCACGTAGGCGGTGGCCAGCCAGGGCACCCGGGCGTCGGCGTCGGCGTCCACCACGGCGGCCGTGTAGAAGCCGCCGACGGTCTTGGCCGCCGCGATCTCACGGGCGAACCGGACCCGGAACAGCTCGTCCTCGGCGAGCTCGCCTCGCACCGTCTTGATCGCCACCCGGCGACCCGACGTGGAGCGCGCCAGGTACACCAGCCCCATCCCACCGGCGCCGAGGCGTCCGAGCACCTCAAAGGGCCCGATCCGTCTCGGATCCTGCGCCGTCAGCTGGTCCACTCGGCTGCCACCTCCCCCTCCGCACGCCACCCGTTCGGGGGCCGGAGCTGATTCTCCAACGCACGCGGCGTCTGAGCCAATCTCCCCCGCCCCCGCGCCGCGGCCGTGTCGCGCCGCACCGGTCCGCCCCGGGGTCGGGATCCGGCCGCGGCCCGCTGGCGAGCCGTCGGTTGGAGCGACGAGAACACGATCTGACGACGCTTTGGGTGTTCACCGCTTTCACGCGGAAGGCTACGCAGAGCTACCCGACCACCCTTCAGCCCACAGGCCGTCACTCTGTGCCGCCATCAGCACACGGGGGGGCTACGAATATCGCTATCGCGGAGCCCATTACCACCCCCGGGCGGACTAATAGTCGCATCACCGAATCGCGCCATGATCGGTGCGCGGTAAGCTGACGGCATGACAGGACAAGTTCGCACCGTCGACGGTCGCGTCGCCGGGCGACGCGGACAGGAGACGCGGCAGAAGCTGCTCGACTGCCTCCGCGAGATGCTCAGCACGTCGCCGTACCGGGACGTCAAGGTCATCGACGTCGCCCGTATGGCGGGTACCTCCCCCGCGACCTTCTACCAGTACTTCCCGGATGTCGAGGGCGCTGTCCTCGAGATCGCAGAGGAAATGGCCAAGGACAGCGTCGAGCTCAAAGAGCTCGTCGACGGAAAGTCCTGGGCGGGAAAGTCCGGCACCACCACCTCGGAAGAACTGGTGGACGGATTCCTCGCCTTCTGGCGCAAGAACGACGCCATTCTGCGCGTGGTCACCCTCGGTGCCGCGGAAGGGGACAAGCGGTTCTTCAAGATCCGCATGACCGTCCTCAACTCGGTGGCCAAGCCGCTCGCGGATGCCGTCAAGGACCTCCAGGCCAAGGGCCAGGCCGACAAGGCACAGGACGCGGCCGCGGTGGCCGGTTCGCTGATCTCGTTGCTCGCCTCCGCGGCGGAGCACCAGAAGGCGTTCACGTCCTGGGGCGTCAAGGTCAAGGACCTGCGGCCCACCCTCGCCCCCCTGGTGTACCTGGGCGTCACCGGTAAGAAGCCGCCCAGGTAGACCGTCCTACGACCCGTAGACCCCACGTTCCACAGATGTGCTCGCGCGTGGCCCCGGCCCTCCTGTCCGGTGGAACGTCGGGCGGCGGCCGTGTCCTCGGGGGAGGTTCGCCGACGTACCGCAGCACGCGTCGCACATGCCGGTGGGCGGAAACCTGACCCAGGGTTCCGCCCACCGGCGCGTGGTGACCGGGCGACTACGGGCAGCGGATGACCTGGCCCGCGTAGGCCAGCCCGCCACCGAAGCCGAAGAGCAGGACCGGGTCGCCGGAGACGAGCTCACCGCGCTCCACCAGCTTGCTCAGCGCCAGCGGGATGGACGCCGCCGAGGTGTTCCCCGAGTCGATCACATCGCGCGCGATCACGGCGTTCGGCGCGCCGAGCTTGCCGGCGATCGCCTCGATGATCCGCAGGTTGGCCTGGTGGGCCACGAAGCCCTTGAGCTCGGAGGGCTCGATCCCGGCCCGTTCGCAGGTCTGCCGGGCCAGTGGCGCGATCTGGGTGGTGGCCCAGCGGAAGACCGACTGGCCCTGCTGGCTGATCACCGGCTTCCAGCCCGTGATGGTCACCGCGTCGCCGCGCTCGGGCTCCGAGCCCCAGACCACCGGCCCGATCCCGGGCGACCCGCCGTCGGGCTCCGCCTCGACCACGGCCGCGCCGGCACCGTCGGCGAAGATCACCGCGGTGGAGCGGTCGCTCCAGTCGACGGTGTCGGACATCCGCTCGGCGCCGATCACCAGCGCCCGGCGGGCCGCGCCGGCGCGGATCGCGTGGTCGGCGGTGGCCAGCGCGTAGGAGAAGCCGGAGCAGACGGTGTTGATGTCGTACGCGGCGGGCGAGGGGATGCCGAGCCGGGCCGCGACGGCGCACGCGGTGTTGGGGCTGCGCTCCACCGCGGTACAGGTGGCGACCACCACCAGGTCGATCTCCTCGGGGCGGCGCCCGCTCGAGGCCAGCGCCTTCTGGGCGGCCTCGGTGGCGAGGTCGACGAGGGTCTCGTCGACCGCGATGTGCCGCTGCCGAATACCCACGCGGCTGCGGATCCACTCGTCGTCCGTGTCGACCAGCTGGGCCAGGTCGGCGTTGGTGAGGATCTTGGGCGGCTGGTAGTGGCCGAGCGCTACGATGCGGGAACCGGTCATGCTGCCACTCAACCGGGTTACCGGTGCGTTAACTGCTAACGTCCCGTGACAGGATCCGACGCCGGATGCTGTAGGAGGCGGACAAACCCCTTGCGGCACAACGGGGGGCGCCGGGCACGCCGAGGAATTCCCGGCCGTCTCACAGGCACCTCCCAGCCGTTTCCGCGGCTTGTCCGCGCCCGCCGGCGGACCCCGGCCGGCCCTCAGGCGGCCAGCGAGGCCGCGTCGCCCATCACGATCACCGGGTGGGCCGCCGGGTCGAGCGTCCTGACCAGCTCGGC
Organism: Kitasatospora nipponensis; assembly: GCF_039528135.1. Taxonomy (NCBI): domain Bacteria; kingdom Bacillati; phylum Actinomycetota; class Actinomycetes; order Kitasatosporales; family Streptomycetaceae; genus Kitasatospora; species Kitasatospora nipponensis. Next base: position 3,526 of record NZ_BAAALF010000204.1, read on the forward strand.
CATGTGCTCCTCGGAGACCGAGACGCAGGCGTGGGTCGGGCCGCCGTGGTCGGCGTGGATCCAGATGCCGCCGCCCTTGGCGCTGCCCAGCGGCTCGCGGGTGTCCAGCGGGGAGCTGCCGGGCACCCGGTTGTAGTTGATCGCGATCACGTAGTCGAAGGAACCGGCCAGCGTCTCGCCGGTGAAACCCTTGCCGGCCGCCACGAAGTCGCTGTCCTGGTGGTAGGGCAGCTTGCTGCCGGGGTCGGCCTTGAGGCCGCCGGCGTCACTGAGCGTGAAGACACCGATCGGGCTGCGCAGGTCGCCGACGTTGTGGTCCGTGGTCCAGCCGGAGTACCCGTTGTGCGCGGCCCAGGTGGCGCCCGGGTGCCAGCGGCCGTCGGGGGTGCGGGTCCACAGGGTGACCGTGGTGTCGGAGGAGTTCTTGTTGGCTCCCGTGGCGAGCACCACCTGGCTGGTTTCCGCCGGAATCCTCGCCGTGAAGGCGGCGCCCAGGCCCGGCAGCGCGGCGTAGCTGCCGTCGGCGGCCTGCCCGGAGGCGGCAGGGGAGGGCGCGGCGCTCGCCGAGGCGCCGGATATGCCACCGGTGTCGGGGCGGGCGGCGGTGGTGCCGTCGGCCGGCGCGGGGACGTCGTCCAGCGTGGTGGGGGGCAGGTCGGGGGTGCTCTTGGGAAGCGCGCCGCCGTGGCCGTGGGCGGCCAGCACGCCGCCGGGTCCGAAGCCGAACCAGCCCGCCGCACCGGCCATCAGCAGCGCGAAGGAGGTCGCCGAGAGCGCGCCGCGCCGCTTGCGCGCCTTGCGGCGCCGCCCCCGCGAGAGCTGCCGGGGGCCGGGTGCGTCAGCGCCGCCGGGCAGGTCCGCGGAGGGCGGGCCGGCACTGCGGCGGCGCTGACTGGAGGCACGATGGGATCCGGACATACGGCCGATCCTCCCAAAGGGGGCCGCGGGAGGTAAACCCGGGCCGCCATAAATCCTGGTGAAGAGGATCGGCGCAGCGCTGTCGCGGGCCCCGGATCAGAGCCGCATGGCCTGCGGGGTCTCACGACGTCCCAGGTCAGGGCCGTCGTACTCGCGGATCACCTGGTAGCGGGTGTTGCGCTCGACCGGCCGGAAACCGGCGTCCCGGATCAGGTCGAGCAGGTCGGCGCGGCCGAGCTTGTTCGGCGTGCCGAAGTTGTCCGCGTCGTGGGTGATCTTGTACTCGACGACCGAGCCGTCCATGTCGTCGGCGCCGTGACTGAGCGCCAGCTGGGCGGTGGTGACGCCGTGCATCACCCAGAAGACCTTGACGTGCGGGACGTTGTCGAAGAGCAGCCGGGAGACCGCGAAGGTCTTCAGCGCCTCGGCGCCGGTGGCCATCTCGGTGCGGGCCATCAGCTTGTTGCGGACCACGCCGTCCTTGGAGTCGTGGAAGTCGTGCTGGTAGCGCAGCGGGATGAAGACCTGGAATCCGCCGGTCTCGTCCTGCAGCTCGCGCAGCCGCAGCACGTGGTCCACCCGGTGCCGGGGCTCCTCGATGTGCCCGTACAGCATGGTGCACGGGGTCTTGAGGCCCTTCTCGTGCGCCAGGCGGTGGATCCGCGACCAGTCCTCCCAGTGGGTCTCGTGGTCGACGATGTGCTGGCGGACCTCCCAGTCGAAGATCTCCGCGCCGCCGCCGGTCAGCGACTCCAGGCCGGCGTCGATCAGCTCGTCCAGGATCTCACTGGCCGACAGGCCGCTGATCTTCTCGAACCAGTGGATCTCGGTGGCGGTGAAGGCCTTCAGCGAGACGTTCGGCAGCGCCGCCTTCAGCTCCCGCAGCGAGCGCGGGTAGTACCGCCAGGGGAGGGTGGGGTGCAGGCCGTTGACGATGTGCAGCTCGGTGAGCGAGTCCACCTCCATCGCCTTCGCCAGCCGCACCGCCTCCTCGATCCGCATGGTGTAGGCGTCCTTCTCGCCCGGCTTGCGCTGGAACGAGCAGTACGCGCAGGAGGCGGCGCAGACGTTGGTCATGTTGAGGTGGCGGTTGACGTTGAAGTGGACGACGTCGCCGTTCTTCACCGTCCGCACGTGGTGCGCCAGGCCGCCCAGCCAGGCCAGGTCGTCGCTCTCGTAGAGGGCGATGCCGTCCTCGCGGGTCAGCCGCTCGCCCGAGTGGACCTTCGCCTCCAGCTCGCGCTTCAGCCCTGCGTCCATGCGGTGGACCGCCTCCTCGATGCTCTGTCCTGCTTGCTTCCGACAACCGGAAGCGAGCCTACGCCTATGCCGCGAGCAGCTCGGACAGCAGCTTCGGTTCGAGGTTGCCGCCGCTGACGACCGCGGCGAAGACCCGCCCGCCCAGCTCCTGGGCGTGGTGCAGGTAGGCCGCGGTGGCCACCGCCCCGGACGGCTCGGCGACCAGCCGCCCGCGCCTGGCCAGCACCGCCACGGTGCTGCGGATCTGCTCCTCGGTGACCGTCACGATGTCGTCCACGTAGGCCTGCAGGTGCTCGAAGGGCAGCTCGCCGACCGCGGGCGTGCGCAGCCCGTCCGCGATGGTGCGGTAGGTCCGCTCCACCGGCCAGATCGCCCGCTCGCCGGTGCGCAGGCTCTCCTGCGCGTCGGCCGCCAGCTCCGGCTCCACCCCGATCACCCGCACCCCGGGGGTGGTCAGCTTGAGCGCGGCGGCCGTGCCGCTGATCAGCCCGCCGCCGGAGACCGGCACCAGGACGGTGTCCAGCTCGTCCGGGGCGTCCTCGCCGATCTCCAGGCCCACGGTGCCCTGCCCGGCGATGATGTACGGGTCGTCGTACGGCGGCACCCAGACGAAGCCGCCGCGCTCGCTCAGCTCGGCGGGCACGGTGTCGCGCTCGTGCGGCGACACCAGGACCACCTCGGCCCCGAAGGAACGGGTGTTGGCCACCTTGACGGCCGGCGAGGTGTCCGGCATCACGATCACGGCCTTGATGCCGAGCAGCTGCGCCGCGTAGGCGACCGCCTGGGCGTGGTTGCCGCTGGACTGGGCGACCACGCCGCGGGCCCGCTCGGGCCCGCTCAGCGCGGCCAGCCGGTTGTAGGCGCCGCGGATCTTGAAGGCGCCGGTCGGCTGGAGGTTCTCCGGCTTCAGCCAGAGCCGGCGGTTGCCGTCGGCGGCCCACGGGGCGGGCATCAGCGGGGTGCGGACCGCCACGCCGGCTATCCGCCGCTGGGCGGCGCGCAGTTCCTCCAGGCCTACCAGTGCCATCGGGGTCTCACTCTCCTGAGTCGAGGGGCAGTTCGCTGACCCGGTTCTCCCACTTGGTGGACAGCACGACGGTGGTCCGGGTCCGGGCCACGCCCTTGGTCCCCGACAGGCGCTTGACCACCGACTCCAGCCCCGCCACGTCGGAGACCCGGACCTTGAGCATGTACGAGTCGTCGCCCGCGATGAACCAGCAGTCCTCGACCTCGCCGAGTTCCTTCAGCCGGTGCGCCACGTCCTCGTGGTCGGCGGCGTCGGTCAGCTGCAGGCCGATCAGGGCCGTGACACCGAACCCGAGCGAGGCCGGGTTGACGGTGGCCCGGTAGCCGGTGATCACCCCGGCCTGTTCCAGACGGTTGATCCGGTCCGTGACGCTCGGACCCGACAGGCCCACCAGACGGCCCAGTTCCGCATAGGAGGCGCGACCGTTCTCCCGCAACGCCTGGATGAGCTGCCTGTCCACCGTGTCCATGTACCGTCCGCGTCCTTCCGAACCTCGCCCAGACCCCGAGAGCATTATCCGCAAATCCAAGGTGCGCTCGCGCCGCAACCCGGGTTTCGCAGACGTCAGATGTCGGATGCCAGATATCGCAGAGAAGATACTCTCCCGCCGCCGGCCCTCTTACGCCCCCCGGGGCCCATCGGTCCCCGTCGGTTTCGCCGTTGACGCCGCGTCGGCCGACGCCGAGCGGGCGCCGCCCAGCTCGCCGGACCAGCGCCGGTACAGCCCGTGACCGACGCCGACCGCGTCCAGCACCCGGCCGGCCACGAAATCCACCAGCTCACGGGCGGTGGAGCCACCCGCGTAGAAGCCTGGGGAGGCCGGCAGCACCACCGCGCCGGCCGCGTCCAGCTCCACCAGGTGGCGCAGCGTCACCCCGTCCAGCGGCGTCTCGCGCACGCAGACCACCAGTGGGCGGCGCTCCTTGAGGGTGACCGCGGCGGCCCGCTGCACCAGGTCCTTGCTCAGGCCCAGCGCGATGCCGGCCACCGCGCCGGTGGTGGCCGGCACCACCAGCATGCCCTTGGCCGGGTAGGAGCCGCTGGAGGGGCCGGCCGCGAAGTCGCCGGCCGCCCAGTACCGCACGCCGGCCAGGTCCGGGTCGTCGCCGATCCAGGCGGCCAGGTCGGCCTGCCAGTGGGCGTCCCGGAAGGAGATGCCGGTCTCGTCCAGGATGGTCAGCCGGGCGGCCCGGCTGACCACCAGGTCCACCGCCTCGCCGGCGGCCAGCAGCGCCCGGATCACCGAGGCCGCGTACGGCGTCCCGGAGGCCCCGCAGACCCCGACCACCCAGGGCCGCCTCGCCGCCTGTTGTTCATTGCCCATACCTCGCACCCTAGGGCCTGCGACGCGGGAGGATGGCGGGGTGGACTCCCCCGTGACTCCCCAGCCGGCGCCGGCCCCCGTCCTGCTGGACCTCACCCATCAGGTCACCACCGGCATGCCCGTCTACCCGGGCGACCCCGAGGTCGCGCTGCGCCCCGCGCTGACCACCGACACCGCCGGGGTGAACGTGCTCTCGGTGCACCTGGGCTCGCAGTCGGGCACCCACGTGGACGCGCCGTACCACGTGGACGTCACCTGGCCGACCCTGGACGGCCTGCCGCTGGAGCTGTTCACCGGCCCGGCGGTGGTCGCCGACCTGCGCGCGCTGCCGCCGCGCAGCGCGGTGGGCCCCGAGCAGCTGGCGCCGGCGCTGGCCCGGCTGACGCCCGGCGCGGTGCTGCTGCTGGCCACCGGCTGGCCGCGGTTCTGGGGCACCGAGCGCTACCTGGCGCACCCGTACCTGAGCGCGGCGGCCGCCGAGGCGATCGTGGCCGCCGGAGTGCGCACGGTGGGGGTGGACGCGCTGAGCGTGGACCCCACCCCCGACGCCGAACCGGCCGACCCGGCGGTGGCCGCCCTGCTGGCCGGCCTGGCCGACGAGCACGACGCCCGGGACGGCCTGGCCGCCGCCGACGCCCCACTGTTGACGGCCCATCGGATCCTGCTGGGCGCCCCGGGCGGCGGCGTGATCGCCGAGAACCTGACCGACCTGACCGCGCTGCTGGAGGCGCAGGCCCGCGACAAGCCGCTCTCGGTGAGCCTGTTCCCGCTGCGGCTGGCGGCCGCCGACGGGGCCCCGGTGCGGGCGGTGGCCCGGATCGGCTGACCCCGCCGCGCCGGGCCCGCCGCGGCGGGGGCCCGTCCGGCCATAGGTCTAGACCATCACCGGCGGCCCCCGATAGGCTGCCGACCCATGGCAGAGATCGTCGGAGTGGTCGAACGCGTCTGGCGCTACCCGGTGAAGTCGACCGGCGGCGAGCGGCTGACCGAGGTCGCCGTCGACGCGCGCGGCCTGGCCGGCGACCGGCTCTACGCGGTGCGCGACGGCGAGGGGAGGTTCGGCTCCGGCAAGAACACCCGGCGCTTTCGCCGGATGGACGGCCTGCTGCGGCTCGGCTCGCGCCTGGGCCGGAGGCTGGACGGGCCCGACCTGCTCGATCCGCTCGGCCGCCCGGTCCCCGACCCGACCGCCTTCCTGCGCGCCTACCTCCAGCGCGAGGACGTCGAGTTGGCGCGCGAGGACGCGATCTCGCACTTCGACCAGCTGCCGGTCAGCCTGCTGACCACCGCCACCCTGGACTGGGTGCGCGAGGCGGTGCCCACCGCCCTGGTCGACGAGCGGCGCTTTCGGCCCAACATCCTGCTGCGCACCCCGCCCGGCACCCCGCCGTTCGTGGAGGACCACTGGTTCGGGCGCGAGGGCGTGCTGAGGTCCGGCGCCCGGCTCGGCTTCGTGCGCGCCAGCGAGCGGTGCGTGATGACCTCCACCGCGCAGCCGGGGCTGCCGCACGCCCCGGAGATCCTGCGGGTGCTCGCCAGGGAGCACGACAACCGGCTCGACGCGCTGGCCACCGTCACCGGGCCCGGCCTGCTGCGGGTCGGCGACCGGCTGCGGCTGCACTGAGACCGCGCCCGCGGGGCCGCGCGGGCTGCCCGGGCCGCGCGGGCTCAGGCCCGCAGGATCGCCGGCAGCAGGCAGAACGGGTGCCCGGCCGGGTCGGAGTAGATCACCCAGCCCTGCTCGCGGCGCAGCATCGACGCACCGTGCTCGGCCAGCTCCCGCTCGGCGGTGGGCAGGTCGGCGACCTCCACGTCGAGGTGGACCTGCGAGGGGTGCAGCGGGTCCGGCCACTGCGGCGGGTGGAAGTCCTCGACCCGCTGGAAGCAGAGCACCTGGCCGTCCGGGGTGTGCAGGGTGGACCACGTCTCGTCCACCCTCCAGCGCGCGTCGGGCCGGTCCACCTCGCCGCCGAGCAGGAGCGCGTAGAAGCGGGCCAGCGCGGCCGGGTAGTGGCAGTCCAGGACCACGCACTGCAGGGTGCCGAGCATCGTCGCCTCCTCGGGCGGCCGGGGGTCCGGGGCGAGCGGGCCCCGGACCTCCATCATCGCGCCACCGCCCTCAGCTGAGGTGCAGGCCGCGCAGGATCAGGTCCAGCAGGGCGAAGGCGAACAGCGAGATCCCCACGAAGCCGTTGGTGGTGAAGAAGGCCCGGTTGAGGCGGGACAGGTCACCCGGCTTGACGATCGCGTGCTCGTAGCAGAAGGCGACGACCACCACGACCAGACCGACGTAGAAGGCCGGCCCCGCGTGGGTGAGGACGCCGTACCAGGCGAGCAGCGCGGTGGTCACCACGTGGCAGCCGCGGGCGCCGTACAGGGCGGCGGCGATGCCGAAGCGGGCCGGCACCGAGCGCACCCCCTCGGCGCGGTCGGCGGCCACGTCCTGGCAGCCGAAGATCAGGTCGAAGCCGCCGATCCAGATGCCGACGGCCAGACCCAGCACCACCGCGTTCCACGACCAGCTGCCGGTGACCGCCAGCCACGCGCCGATCGGGCCCATCGCCTGGGCCAGCCCCAGGATGGCGTGCGGGAAGTCGGTGAACCGCTTGCCGTACGGGTAGACCACCATCGGCACCACGGCGACGGGCGCCAGCGCCAGGCAGAGCGGGTTGAGCAGCGCGGCCGCGCCCAGGAAGACCAGCAGCGCGATCGCCGAGCCGGTGTAGGCGGTGCGCATCGACACCGCGCCGGTGACCAGCTCGCGGCCCGCGGTGCGCGGGTTGCGGGCGTCGATCTCGCGGTCGATGATCCGGTTCGCGGCCATCGCGAAGGTCCGCAGGCCCACCATCGCCAGGGTGACGATCACCAGCGTGCCCCAGTGCACCCGCCGGTCGGCCAGGAACATCGCGGTGAGGGTGGCGATGTAGGCGAAGGGCAGCGCGAAGACCGAGTGCTCGATGAGGACCAGGCGCAGGAACGCCCGCAGTTTGTTCGGAGGCGGGGCCTCGAACAGATCGGCAGTGGTACTCACAGCCCGTACTCCCTCCAGCGCTTCGTCACCAGCTCGGCGGTGGCCGGGTCCGAGGTGACCATCTCGGGCCAACCGCCGTCACGGGTGTAGCCCTCCTCGGGGAGCTTACGGGTCGCGTCGATGCCCGCCTTGCCGCCCCAGAACTGCTGGTACGAGGCGTGGTCCAGGTGGTCCACCGGGCCCTCCACCACCGACAGGTCGCGGCTGTAGTCGGTGTTGCCCAGCGCGCGCCAGGCGACCTCCTGGTAGTCGTGCACGTCGCAGTCGGCGTCCACCACGATGATCAGCTTGGTCAGCGACATCATGTGGGCGCCCCAGATCGCGTGCATCACCTTCTGCGCGTGCTTGGGGTACTTCTTGTCGATCGAGACGATCACGCAGTTGTGGAAGCCGCCGGCCTCGGGCAGGTCGTAGTCGACGATGTCCGGGATGATCACCTTCAGCAGCGGCAGGAAGAACCGCTCGGTGAACTTGCCCAGCGGGCCGTCCTCGGTCGGCGGGCGGCCGACCACGATGGACTGCAGGATCGGGCGGCGGCGCATCGTCACGCAGTCGATGGTCAGCGCCGGGAACGGCTCCTGCGGGGTGTAGAAGCCGGTGTGGTCGCCGAACGGGCCCTCGGGCAGCAGTTCGCCGGGCTCCAGCCAGCCCTCCAGCACCACCTCGGCGTCGGCGGGCACCTGCAGCGGGACGGTCTTGCAGTCGACCATCTTCACCCGCTCGCCGGCCACGAAGCCGGCGAAGAGGTACTCGTCGATGTCGCCGGGCAGCGGGGCGGTCGCGGCGTAGGTGACCACCGGCGGGCAGCCGAAGGCGATCGCGACCGGCAGCCGCTCACCGCGCCGGGCGGCCACCGCGTAGTGGTTGCGGCTGTCCTTGTGGATCTGCCAGTGCATGCCGATGGTGCGCCGGTCGTGCCGCTGCAGGCGGTAGAGGCCCAGGTTGCGGATGCCGGTGTCCGGGTCCTTGGTGTGCGTCAGACCCAGGTTGAAGAAGGACCCGCCGTCCAGCGGCCAGGTGAAGAGCGCCGGCAGGGCGTCGAGGTCGACCTGGTCGCCGGTCAGCACCACCTCCTGCACCGGCGCCTCGGTGGCCTTCACCTTGCGCGGCGGCACGTGGGCCATCGAGGCCAGCTTGCCGAAGGCGTCCTTGAAGCCGGTGAAGCCGTGCGGCAGCTCCGGCCGCAGCAGGCCGGCGATCTTCTCGGCGATGTCGTCGGGCGACTTGAGGCCCAGCGACTTGGCCAGCCGGCGCTCGGTGCCGAAGACGTTCATCGCCAGCGGCATCGAGCTGCCCTTGACGTTCTCGAAGAGCAGCGCCGGACCCTTGGCCTTCTGCACCCGGTCGACGATCTCGCCGATCTCCAGATGGGGGTCGACCTCGGCCTTGATGCGCTTGAGGTCGCCTTCTCGTTCAAGGGCCCGCAGAAACGAGCGGAGATCGTCGTATGCCATGCGAGCCAGTATCGGGCACCCGCTAGCCTGGGCCCGTCAAGAGGGTCCCTGTCCGCACTTCCCGGCGGTCGTCCCGGGTGGCCCTCGTCGCCGGCTTCCGGGGGAGCGCGCCACCGTGCTGAGGTACCTGCCGTTCGTCATCGTCCTCGCGCTGTGGGTCTGGGCCTTCATCGACTGCCTGACCACACCCGACGAGGAGGTCCGCCACCTGCCCAAGGTGGTCTGGGTGATCATCATCCTGCTCTTCGGCGAGGTGCTGCTCGGCCCGATCGCCTGGCTGGCGGTGGGCCGCCGGCGCGGCCCGTTGCGCGCGGCCTACGGGCCGGTGGACCCGTTCGAGACCGCCGCCGCCGGGCCCCGGCGCCCGCAGGGCCGCTCGCTGGCCCCGGACGACGATCCGGAGTTCCTCGCCTCGCTGAAGAAGGACAACCGCAAGCACGAGCAGATGCTCCAGCAGTGGGAGGCGGACCTGCGCCGGCGCGAGCAGGAGCTGCGCGGCCAGGCCCCGGCGGAGGGAACGGGCGGCGAGGCGCCCGAGGACGGCGAGGACACCCGGGCCTGATCCACCCCCGGACCTGCTGCGATGGATCGCACCGTCGCCCTCTTTTGGCGTATCCCTACGAGTCGCCGGGCATCCGGCCGCCCCCCCCCCCCCCGCCGGCCCCGGCCGCCGCCGGCGGCCAGGGCGCCCGCCACGGCCCGGCTCCGGCCGCCGGACGCCGGCCGGAATCGGCCCTGAGCTGCGCACTTCCCCAACCGGCCGGATCCGCTCCCGAGCCGGCGTGCCCTCCGCGGGAGCGCCCCCGGCGGGGAGCGGCCACCACCCCGCGCTGACACCCCCGGGCGATTTTCTGTACGGCTTCGACATCTAATCCGGTCCGACCTTGTACGGAATCGACGCCGAAACGGGACCACTGCGCCTCGTAGTGTCGTAGGAGACGAAGAGAATCGCAGCCGGGAGCCCCGCCGACACCGACTGCTCGCTCGCTCATACCCGGGAGTTCGAGATGACGGTGCTGCACGAGGCCACTGCGGCCGAGCCCTCCGATGCGCGCGGCCGGGTCGAGGAGTTGCTGGAGCTGCGCGAGCAGGTCCGGCGCGGTCCGGACGAGAAGGCGACCGAGGCGCAGCACGCCAAGGGGAAGTTGACGGCGCGCGAGCGGATCGAT
>NZ_BAAALF010000205.1:0-13706 GCF_039528135.1 Kitasatospora nipponensis
CCGCTGCTGCAGGCCGCCTCCGACGCACTGGCCGAGGAGGGCTTCACCCCCACCCCCACCCCCGCCCCCACGCCGACTCCCGTCCCCGCGCTCACCCCGACGCCGGTGGCCGGGGTGGCGGTGCCGATTCCCGTGCCGCTTCCGGGCGGTGCCCTGGTGGCCGCTCCCCAGGAGTCGGCCACCCCGACTTCCGCGTCAGGCACCCCCACCCCCACCCCCGCCCCCGCCTCTGACGCCTCGTCCGTCCCCGGTCCCGGTCCCGGTCCCGCCGAGCGTCCCGGCGTCGCGCTCCCCCTCCCGCCGCAGGCGGCCACCGCCCCGCCGCTGCCCGCGCCGCCGGGCGGGCTCTCCACGGTGCGTCACGCCTCCTTCGGCGGCTGGCGGGCGGTGAGCTGCGGCGTGCTGCTGATCCTCACCGGCCTGACCCTGGTCACCCGGCGGATCCTGGCCCGGGGCCCCGGCGCCCGGCGCCGCTGACGGCGGACCGTCCCACCGGCCGCACCGGCCCCACCCCCAAGTGGGTGGGGCTGCCAGGCTTCCGGGCGAGCGTGACGAAGCTGTCGGACCATCAGTGACCTGCGCGTTCGAGCCGACACGCCGTCAGGGCGACCCCGACACGCTGTGGTCCAAATGTCGCATTTACAGAGTTATGTACCTAGCCTGGCTCTGGTATCGCCCGTCAGCTCCGGGCCGACAGGTGCGTGACACATCGACCCTGAGGATCCCCGCATGGACGCCCCCCGCGATCCCGCCGCCGGCCGTACGCTCGCCGGAGCGACCCCGCTCCCCAAGAGGCTGCCGGTCACCCCCACCCCCCTCACCCCCACCGCGCCCGTCGAGCCGGCGTCGCCGCGTTCTCCACAGCCTGTGGACATCCGGTCCGAGGTCGCCGCCCGCCGACCCCCCAAGGCGGACGCGGAGCTGCGCGAGCGGGTCGCGCTCACCGTTCCGGGCTGGGTCGCGCTGCTGGCGATCCTGCTGGCGGGGGTCGGCATGGTGCTGGCGCTGGCCCGGGTGGGGCTGATCCCGCCGATCGTCGCCGGCCTGCCGGACCTGCGGACGGCCGCCGCCAAGGAGGCCGCCGCGCCGGTGGTCACCGGCTCGGCGCTGCTCGCGGTGACGGCCGGCGCGCTGGTCTGCCTGATCGCGCTGACCGGCCTGCTGGCCAACGCGGTCGGCGAGACCCGGGTGCTCTCCCGCTGGGGGCAGTACCGCGGGACGGTGCGCCGCAACGGGCTGCTCTGGGTGAGCCCGCTGCTGCGCCGCCGCCGGGCCGACGTGCGCCTGCGGCACTGGCGCAGCGAGCCGGTCCACGTCACCGACCGGACCGGGACGCCCATCGTGGTGCGGCTGCTGGTGGTCTGGCGGATCAAGGACACCGCCCGAGCGCTCTTCTCGGTCGGCCACCACGAGAACTACCTGCGCGAGCAGATCCACGCCGTGCTGACCCGGACCGCCAGCACCCTGCCCTGTGACAGCAACGCCGCCCCCGGGCCCGCCCTGCGCGACGGGCACTGGTTCGCCGACGAGCTCACCCGCTCGCTGGCCGCCGAGGCGGCGCCGGCCGGACTGGAGGTCTTCTCGGTGCAGCCGCTGGCCCTCGACTACGCCCCCGAGGTGGCCGAGTCGATGCGCCGGCGCCGGCTGGCCGACCTGGACGCGGGGCTGCGCACCGTGCTGGTCGACGACGCGGTGGAGGCCGCGGCGCTCGCCGTGCGGCGGCTGGAGCGGGCCACGGCGAACGAGTTGGACCAGGCGGCGCGCAGCGCGCTGATGGAGCAGCTGCTGGTGGCGTTCGTCGCACCGGCCGGTGTGCCCAGTGCGATGCCCGGGACCGTCCCCGCTCCCGCGGCCAGGTCGATCGGGCGGTCCACCGGTCACACGGCCACCAAGGGCACCGTCGGCCCGCGCAACGGGGCCTCCCCGGAGAGGAACTGATCATGAGGATAGCCAGTGGTCCGGCCCTGATCGCCTTCGAGGAGCTGAGCGGTGAACCGGCGCCGCCGGCGGAGTGTTCGTGCCTGCACTGCGCCGCCCGGGCCAGTCGCCCGCGGGTCGGCCCGGCCGCCCCGGCGGCGCGAATACCGCACCTGAACCTGGGCGTCCGCGGGACCTGCCTGGTCAGTACGGTGCTCGCGGGCGCCGGGGTGATGGGCCTGGGCCTGGGCGCGGGCACCGCCAGCGCCGAGCCGGCACCGAGCGGTCCTGGCTGGGACGGGTCCCGGTACTGGTTCCGGAACGCCAGTGGCGAGTGGCGGTACACCAGCCACTACGACGTCTACCTGAGCCGCACCTCGGGCGCGGCCCCCGCCGCTCCGGCTCCGGCTCCTGCCCCGGATCCGGCGACGGATGACGGGATGCGGCAGGGCTGGGACGGTTCGCGCTACTGGTTCCAGAACGCCAGTGGTGAGTGGCGGTACACCAGCCACTACGACGTCTACCTGAGCCGCACCGCGAGCACGGCTCCCGCGGCCCCGGCCGAGCCCAGCGCCCCGGAGCCCGGGGCGCAGCAGCCGAGCGGCACGACGCGGTCCGCCCGTACCGAGGCGGCCATCGCCTTCGCGCTCGCCCAGCTCGGCAAGCCCTACGTCTGGGGCGGCGACGGGCCGTACGGCTACGACTGCTCCGGGCTGGTGCAGCAGGCCTTCCTGCGGGCCGGGATCGACCTGCCGCGGGTCGCCGACGACCAGTACGCGGCCACCACGCCGATCGGCTCGGACGAGCTGCGGCGCGGCGACCTGATCTTCTGGTCGGACAGCAGCCGGGCCTCGGGCATCCACCACGTGGCCATCTACCTGGGCGCCGGCCAGTACGTGGAGGCCCCGCGGCCGGGGACGGCGGTGCGCATCTCGACCCTCAGCAGCGGCTACTACCCGACCCACCTGGGCCGCCCCTGACCGGCCGCCGAACGCCGGGGCGCCGTCCACAGCCTGTGGACGGCGCCCCGGCGTTCGGCGGCGGTGGCGCTCAGGCCGAGGCGGCGTCGAGCAGGGCCAGCTCCTCGGGCGTCAGCCGCAGGGCCGCGCCGACCAGCAGCGGGCCCAGCTGCTCGACCACGCGGGCGCTGGCGATCGGGGCGGCCACGGTGGGCTGGGCGGTGAGCCAGGCCAGGGCCACGCTCGCGGGCTCGACGCGGTGCGCGGCGGCCACCTCGTCCAGCGCGGTCAGCACCCGCGGGCCGCGCGGGTCCTTGAGGTAGCGGGCGACGCCGTCGGCGCGGGCGCTGTTCACCGCGGGGCCGCCCGGCCGGTACTTGCCGGTCAGGAAGCCGGAGGCCAGCGCGTAGTAGGGGACGGCGCCGAGACCGTGCTCGGCCACCACGGCCGCCAGCTCGCCCTCGTAGGTGGCGCGGGAGACCAGGTTGTAGTGCGGCTGCAGCGCGACGTACCGCGCCAGGCCCTCGCGGGCGGAGAAGTCGAGGGAGGCGCGGAGCCGCTCGGGGGTGATGTTGGAGGCACCGATCTCGCGGACCTTGCCCTCCCGCACCAGCTCGTCCAGGCCGCCGATGATCTCCTCGACCGGGGTGTCCGGGTCGTCGTAGTGGGTGTAGAGCAGGTCGATGGTCTCGATGCCCAGCCGGCTCAGCGAGGCCTCGGTGGCGGCCCGCACGGTGGCGGGCTTGAGGCCCTTGTGGGCGGGGTGCGAGCCGACCTTGGTGGCCACCACGATCCGGTCGCGGTTGCCGCGCGAGCGCAGCCAGGCGCCCAGCACGGTCTCCGACTCGCCGCCGCGGTTGCCCGAGGCCCAGGCGGAGTAGACGTCGGCGGTGTCGACGAAGTTGCCGCCGCCGGCCGCGTACGCGTCCAGCACGGCGAAGGACCGGTCCTGGTCGGCGGTCCAGCCGAAGACGTTGCCGCCCAGGCAGAGGGGGAAGACGGCCAGCTCGGAGCTGCCGAGCCGGACGGTACCAGGGGTGTCGCGCTGCTCATCGGTCATGCCCGGGGACAACCCCCGTGCGGGCGGCGCCATTCCGGGGACGGCGGGCGGATCGCGGGGTCAGCGGTGGGCGCGGCCGTCACCCGGGGGAGGGTCCGGGGTGTTCCGGGTGGTGCGGAGTTCGTTAGAGTCCCATGCCATGGCTGAGAACTATGACGACCCCGCCGGCAGCACCCAGATGTTCCGGGCCTTCGTGGAGACCCCGGCGCAGCAGCAGCAGGCCCAGGCGCCCGGCAATGTCTCCGTGCACCGCAGTGGCGGCGGCAGCCGCACCGGTGTGATCGCCATCGCGGCGATCGTCGCGATCGTGGTGGTCGTCGGCGTGGTCTGGCTCGCCGTCAAGTGACCTGACGCGGGACGGTGGTGCGGCGGGCGCTGCGGGCGCCCGCCGCACCACCGTCCGGCACGCCGTCAGCAGGTCTGGCGCCAGGCGTCCAGTTCGAGGTGCTTCTCCATCGAGCTGAGGTCGAGCTGGTTGGACTGCGCGCAGAACTGGTTGGTGGGTACCGAGTACTCGACGTGCAGCACCGCCTTGCCCGCCTTGATGAACGGGGTGAGCTTGTCGCACTCCTGGTACTCGGCGCACTGCTCGTTGACCGCGAAGTCGAAGTCGCCGACCAGGGCCGGGATCTGGTCCAGGTCGTTCTTCAGCGCCACGCCCATGCCGCGCTCGTGCGCCAGCTGGGCGATCATCCGGTTGTAGGTGAGCTGCTGGTCGGCGGTGACCGGGAAGCCCGAGTTGTTCGCGTAGGCGTCCATCAGGTCGGGCTCGACCGCGTCGAAGCCCTTCTCCTTGCACATGTCGAAGCGCTTGCCGAGCAGCGGGCGCAGCACGTCGACCTGGCGGATGTCGAACCACTTCTCGCCCTTCCAGCCGTTGCCGCTGCCGCGCACCGAGGCGGGGAAGGCGGCGGCGTCGGGGCGGAAGTCCTCCCAGGAACCGGCGTTGATGTAGCAGACCACCTTGCGGCCCTTGGCGTGCAGCGCGGCGACCACCGAGGCGTCGTTCTCGAAGCCGTCGATGTCGTAGACCGGGGCGTTGACCGACTGGTCGACGGTGCCGCTGAGTTGCCACTGCCAGGCCTGGCCGGGCGTGGGGTGCCAGTAGGCGCCGGTGACCGGGGCGGAGCCGGTGGGCGTGGTGGTGCCGGGCGCGGTGGTGCCGGGGCCGCCGCCGGTGGTGGCGGGCGCGGAACCGGGGGCCTTGGGGCTGCCGTCGGGCGAGCCCGGGGCGCTGGAGCCGGCGGTGGCGGACGGCGAGGCGCTCGCGGACGCGGAGTCACTGGCACTGGGGGTGGGCGAGTCGGTGCCGGGGGTGGCCGAGTCGCTGGCGGCCGGGGCCGGGTCCAGCTGATCGGAGTCCGAGTCACCGCTGCTGCCGCAGGCCGTGGCCAGCAGGGTGGTGGACAGGGTCAGGGCCGCCAGCAGGACGGCGGTACGACGGGTCACAGCGGGCACTCCAGGTGCGTGGGTTGCGGTAGCGGAGTGGCGGGGACACCCGTGGCGGCGGGTCGAACGCTCTTCGGTGGCGCAGGGCGATCGGTCGCGGCGGCGCCGGCACCGGCCGGCGCGTCGTCAGGCGTCACCCTACCCGGACCGGGCGGCCGAGGGTCCAGCCCGAAGGGCAGGCCGTCCCACGGGTTGCTGCCCCCGCTGGGGACGGCGCAGCCGACGCCGGCGCGGCGTGAGGCGATCAGCGCGCCGGCGGTGGCGGACCGTGCGGCGGGGACCTCGTAGACCAGGTGGCAGAACCGCTCGGCCGGGTGGTGGCCGGTCCACAACGGCAGGACCAGCTGGTCGTAGTCGGCCCAGCTGCCCTCGAAGGTGACCAGGACGTCGCTCAACTCGGGTTCGGCGTACTCGGGTTCGGGGTGCGTGCCATGGCCGAGCACGATCGTCGCGCAGCCCGCGGCGCGGGCCGCGGTGGCCAGGCGGCGGTAGTGCGCGAGCGCGGCCGGGTGGCTGGCGGCCTGGTCGAAGTAGGCCCCGTCGACCTCGTACCACTGGCGGTAGGAGAGCAGTTCGGCCACCACGGTGGCGTGCGGGCGCCGGCCGTAGTCGGTGTCCACGTAGCCGAGCAGCGCGATGCCGGCCGTGCGCAGCAGCGCGGCGGCCTCCTCGAAGGCGGGGTCCGGGGCCTCGCCCGGGCCGTTCGCGATGTTGAGCACGACGGCTCGCACCGCGGACGGCCCGGCGGCCGCGCCCGCCTGCCAGGCCGCCGGGTCCACCACGGGGTGGACGTACAGCGGCACCAGCAGGCGGGCGGCGGAGGTGCTGGTCATCGCGTGCCGGCCGCCGAGGTGTCCGGGACCGACGGGTCAAGCTCCGCGGCGGTGCTCGCCTCCCACAGGTCACGCAGGCTCTGCTCCAGCGTGATGGTGGGCTGCCAGTCGAGCGCGCTGCGGGCGGCGGTGATGTCGGCCTGCTGCCAGGAGACCGCGGCCGAGCGTTCCGAGCCGGCCCCGTCCTCGCGGAGCACGCCCGTGAAGCCGGCCGCCGTCACCAGTCCCTCGGCGATCGCCCGGACCGGACGGGCCCGGCCACCGGCGATGTTGAGGATCCGCGGCAGGGGCGCCGGCGCGAGCGCCGCCGCCCTCACCGCGCGGGCCACGTCGCGCGCGTCGACGAAGTCCCGGTGCGCCGACAGGTCGCCGACCGTCACCAACCCGTCCGGGTGGGCGACGAGTTCGGCGGCAAGGCGGCCCGGCAGCGAGGCGCTGGAGGCGCCGGGGCCGACCGGGTTGAAGACCCGCAGCACCACCGCGTCCAGGGCGGACTCGGCCACCGCGAGCGTGCCGGCCAGCTTGGTGGCGCCGTAGACGCCGGAGGGGCTGGCCGGGGAGCGCTCGGTCAGCGAGCTGCCGATCTCGCCGGGTCCGTACTCGCCGGCCGATCCGAGGTGGATCAACCGGGCCTTGGGGCAGGCCAGTTGGATGGCCTCGACGAGGACGGCCGGGCCGCGCGCGTTGACCTCGCTCTGGAACCGCGCACTGCCCGAGACCGCGCCCGCGCAGTTGACCACCAGGTCGGGCGCGAGCTCGGCCAGGTCGGCCGCCAGCGGTTCGACCTGGACGTCGGTCAGGTCCACCGCGAGGCGGTGCGTCGCCCGCCGACCGCCGGTGACCAGGTCGGCCTCCGGCAGGGCGAGCAGCGCCTCGGCGATGTGCCGGCCCAGGAAGCCGTCGGCCCCCAGGAGCAGGATCCTCATGCGGCCCGCCCGTCCGCGCCGGCCGCTTCCGCGGCCACCGCCTCGATCTCCGCCTCGAGTTCCGCGTCCAGCTCGGCCGCCAGCTCGCTGCTGAGCGAGGCCTCGGCGGCGGCCGGCTGCGGCAGCGGCCGGGGCACCGAGTGCAGCGCCTCGGCGGGCGTGCGGTCGGCGGGCGCCTCGCGCAGCAGCTTCCCGCGGTGCTCGGCGAACTCGGCGTTGGCCCGGTCGTAGTCGTCGGGGCGGCCGATGTCCAGCCAGTAGCCGCCGAACTCGTAGGCGGCCGGCGGGGTCTTGGCGGCGAGCAGGTCCAGCACCAGCTCGTCGAAGCCGAGCGGCAGCCCGGGCGTGTAGGCGCTCAGGGCCGCGCGCGAGACGCCGTAGACGCCCATCGAGACCCGGTAGTCCATGCTGGGCTTCTCGCGGAACTCGGTGATCCGGCCGCCCTCGGTGGTCAGCACACCGAAGTCGATCCGCACCTCACGAGCGTAGGTGGCGATGGTCAGCGGCGCGCCGGAGTTCTCGTGGTGCTTGAGCACACCCGCGAAGTCCAGGTCGGTCAGGATGTCGCCGTTCATCACCAGGAAGTTCTCCGGCAGCCGGTCGAGCATCGTGAGCAGCGGGCCCATCGTGCCCAGCGGCGTGTCCTCGACGGCGTAACCGACTCGCAGCCCCCACTGCGAACCGTTTCCGACGTAGGCGCGGATGATGTGGCCCAGGTGGCCGATGGCCAGCGTGACCGTCTTGAAGCCCGCGGTCGCCAGCTGGCGCATCACGATCTCCAGGATGGCGTGCTGGTCGCCGATCGGCACCAGCGGCTTGGGCAGTGCCGTGGTGTAGGGCCGGAGCCGAACGCCCTTGCCGCCGGCCAGGATCACTGCATGCATGGTGGTCTCCCCCACGAAGAGTTGGTGAACGGGCGAACGGGCTCAGACGTTGTACAGGTCGGTCTTGTAACGGGCCAGGTTGGACGGCTCGCGGAAGAACTCGATGGTCTTCTCCAGGCCCTGCTCCAGCGAGTGGCCGGGCGTCCAGCCGGTGGCCGCGCGCAGCCGGCTGGCGTCGGCGACCAGGCGCATCACCTCGGAGTTGGTGGGACGCAGGCGCTGCTCGTCCTCGCGGACCGTCAGGTCGACCTCCATCAGCTTGCCGACCAGGGTGACCAGGTCGCCGACCGAGATCTCGCCGCCGGTACCGGCGTTGAAGGTGCGGCCGACCACGTCCTCGGCGGGCGCGGTGCCCACCGAGTGGAAGGCGGCGGCGGTGTCCTTGACGAACATGAAGTCGCGGGTGGGCCGCAGGTCGCCGAGGGTGATCTCGCGCGTCCCGGCCGCGATCTGGGCGATCACGGTGGGGATGACGGCGCGCATCGACTGGCGCGGACCGAAGGTGTTGAACGGCCGCAGGGTGACCACCGGGGTCTCGAAGCTGGCGTGGTAGCTGTCCGCCAGCCGGTCCCCGCCGGCCTTCGAGGCCGCGTAGGGGGACTGGGTGTTGATCGGGTGGTCCTCGGTGATCGGGACGGTCTGCGCGGTTCCGTAGGTCTCGCTGGTGGAGGTGTGCACCAGGCGCGGGATGTCCAGGTGGCGCACCGCCTCCAGCACGTTCAGGGTGCCGGTGACGTTGGTCTCGATGTACGAGTGCGGGGCCTGGTACGAGTAGGGGATGGCGATCAGCGCGGCCAGGTGGTAGACCGCCTCGCTGCCCTTGACCAGGCCGTTCACCGAGCCGGGGTCGCGCACATCGCCGAGCGTGATCTCCACCGAGTCGAGGACGTCCCGGTCCAGCGTCTCCAGCCACCCGAAGGAGGAGAAGGAGTTGTACTGGACCATGGCGCGGACCTGGTGCCCGTGGGCGACCAGGTGCTCGACCAGGTGGGAGCCGATGAAGCCCTCGGCTCCGGTGACTGCGACAGTGGTCATGTCGGTGGAGTGCCTTCTCTGTGTGGTGTGGTGGCGGAAATCAGCGGTGACGCGTGGTGCGGCCGAGGACGAAGAAAGCCGTCGGGACCAGGAGCACGGCGGCTGCTCCGCAGCCGTACAACTGGACCCGCAGCGGATCGCCGCCGGCCAGGATGGCGACCGACTCGAAGCCGGCCGCCGCGAGACAGAGCCCCGCGGTGCGCCACGCGACGCCGAGTGCCTGCATGAGCAGCGCCGTCCAGAGCGCGGCAGCCAGCAGGAGGAGAGCGGCCAGCTGGGCCGCTCCGATCAGGTGGGCGTGGGCCCAGATGAGCGTGGACGCCAGGTCGAGTGCGGTGACGGCGGCCAGGTAGCCGAGCAGGCAGGCGGCGAGCACCAGCCCGGTCCGGCGGCGGAAGGCGCCCGGGCTGTGGGTGGTGCCCAGGGCGGAGGTGGCCAGGCTGCGGTAGCGGTAGAGCAGCCACTCGGCCAGGCCCAGGCTCAGGGTGAGCGCGACCAGGGCCGGTCCGGTGTTCGAGCCGTCCAGCGGGGCAGCCGCCGGACGGACCGCGTGGTGCAGGGTGGCGCCGAGCCCGGCGATCATGGTCAGGGTGCCCACCGCGAGCCCGAACAGCCCGGCCGCGGCCGTACCGGTCCAGGCCGGCCCCTCGGCCCCGTCGCCGGCCGGCTTCTCGGAGCCGTGCGCGCAGCGCCACAGCTCCCAGCAGGCCAGCCCGACCGCGCCGAGCAGGGTGGCGAGCAGCACCGCCCAGCGCACCAGCGAGGGCACCTCGACGAGGTAGACCAGCCCGGCGCCGAGCGCGGAGGGCGTGAGCGCGGCGAGCAGCAGCTTCTCGCGCCCCAGCACCAGGAGCACGGTGGCCGCGCCCAGGTAGCCGGACTGCCCGATGGTGAAGAGCAGGGCGGCCAGCGGCCCGCCCAGCAGCCAGCCGGTGGAGGCGGCCACCAGCGCGCCCAGCGGCGCGCCCAGGGTCAGCGCCCGGCCGGCCGCGCCGCGGTCGGCGCGGCTGAGCCAGCCGTACGCCCGGTGCGCCAGTGCCTGGTTCCAGGCCCAGCTCAGCAGGGTGGCGGCGGCCATCGCGGCCATCCCCGAGGGCAGGCCGAAGCGCTCGCGCTGGGTGGCGAACAGGTCGGCGCCCAGCAGGTAGCCCAGGCCCGGCAGGGCGAAGACCAGGCCGCGCAGCACGCAGCGCCACGGGTCGGCCCGCCACGGGTCGGTGACCACGGGGGCCGGGCCCGGGTAGCGGCGGGCGACCTTGGCGAAGAGTTCCTCGGCCAGCGTGAAGGAGTCGGGGCGGCCGTAGGTGAGGGCCGCCTGCTCGTCGGTCAGGCCGTCCGACTCCAGGAACGCGGCGATCTCGTACGGGTGCACCGCGTCGGCGCACAGGTCGGCCAGCCGGTCGGCGAGTTCGTCCAGCGGGTCGGGGGAGAGCTCGGGGTAGGTGTCGGCGGCGGTGCCCAGCCGCGGGCGCTTGCGGCGCTGCGGGATGGTGCGCAGCCGCATCGTCTCCTCGGCCCAGCCGGGCGTTCCCTCGTCGGGGACCAGCCGCAGCGGGCCGCTCATGCCGCACCCTCGGCGGCGGTGGCCCGCTCGGCCACCGGGGCGACCCCGTGCGGCAGCCAGCGCGGCTCGCCGAGCAGCTCGGTGTAGATGTTGCGGAAGCCGTCGATGTTCTGGCGCAGGGTGAACTGTTCGATCACCCGCAGGCGCGCGGCCTCGCCCATCGCGGCCCGCCTGGCGGGGTCGCGCAGCAGTTCCAGCGCGGCGCGGGCCATCGGCTCCGGCTCGCGCGGCGGGACCACCAGGCCGGTCTCGCCGACCGCCTCGCGCACCCCGCCGACGTCGGTGGAGACGGTGGCCCGCCCCGAGGACATCGCCTCGATCAGGGTGAACGGGAAGCCCTCGCTGATGCTGCTGAGCATCACGATGTTGCCGGCCGCGTACGCGTCCTGGATCTCCTCGACCCGGCCCTCGAAGACCACCGAGTCGCCCAGGCCCAGCTCCGCGGCGAGCGCCACGCAGCCGTCCCGGTAGCCCTCGGCGCCGCGCGCGGTGCCGCCGAACATGCGCAGTCTGGCGTCCGGTATCTCGGCCTTGACCAGGGCGAACGCCCGGATCAGGGTCTCCAGGTCCTTGATCGGGTCGACCCGGCCGGCCCAGCTCAGGGTGGGCACCGACGGTTCGGGACCGGCGGCCGGGAAGAGGTCGGGGTCCACCCCGTTGTAGACGGTGCGGATGTTGTCCGGCGGCGTGCCGCCGCGCTCCTCCCAGCGCCGGTTGTACCGGTTGCCGGGGGTCACCAGGGCGGCCCGGGAGTAGCTCTCCTCGGCCAGCATCCGGTAGAAGCCGAGCACCAGGGCCTTGACCGGCCAGCGGTAGGGCCCGGTCCGGTACCCGAGGTAACGTTCCCTCAGGTAGATGCCGTGCTCGGTGAGCAGGAACGGGACGGCGAACTGCTGGGACGCTATGAGTCCGGGCAGCGCCGCCAGGCCCCCGCTGACCGCGTGCGCGACGCCGTCGTGCGGCGGCTCGACCGAGAGCGGACGCAGCGCGTGCTCCAGCAGGTCGGTCGCGTGCAGGGCGTCGTGCAGGGTCGGCTGGGCGGCGGCGGTGGAGAGGTATGCGCGGGTCCACACCTGCTGCAGGGTGCGCAGGGCGGGCTCGCTGCGCAGCGCGGGGCTGAGCAGGCCGCGCCGGGCGAAGTCCGCGAAGCCGTACAGCTCGGTGGCGAAGTGCGAGGCGTAGACCGGGTCGAGGATGGAGTGCAGGAAGCGCTCGTACGCGTCGAGGAAGCGCCGCAGGGTCCGGCCGCGCGGCGGCTTGCCCTCGTCGGCGGGGCCCCAGAGCGGGGCGGTGGTGACGCTGCGCACCTGCGGGGGGAGCTCCCAGGCCAGCGGCTCCGCGCCGGTGCCGGTCACCGCGATGATGTCGAACTCGACGTCGGGCATGCCTTGGACCAGCTGGTCGCACCAGACGCTGACGCCTCCGTGTGCGTGCGGGTACGTCCCCTCGGTCAGCAGGGTGACGCGCATCCTGGCTACCCTCTCCGTCTCTGGGCCCCCGGTGGCGGCCGGGTGCGGGGCGCCGGTGCGGCCTCGGACCTCGAGACCGCACCGGCGCGCTGGTGGTGCTCACTGCTGGGTACTGCGGGGTACTGCCCGGTCCAGCCGGTTACCGCCCGGCGGGACCGCCTGGCTCACTTCTGGGTGGTGCCACCGGCCGGAACCAGGGACTTGCCCTTGGTCCGCTTGGTGTCGCCCGGACCGGCCGGGACGGCCTTGGCGACGCCCGACGGCACGGTGGCCTTCGGGGCGACGCTGGAGACCTTCGCCGGAGCGGCCTTGGCGGCGGCCGGAGCGGCGGCGGGCGTGCCCGCGGAGTTGAGCTGCAGGGTCACCGAGCTCTGGAAGACACCCGGGGTGGCCCAGCCGGACAGCGTGCCGGCGTAGGACGTACCGAAGGCGGTGTTGCCCAGGAGCTGGCTCTGCACGGTACCGGTCGGCATCGTGGCCTCGATCGCCACCCCCGAGGGAGCGTTGACCGTCACGGTGTTGCCGATCCGGTAGCCGGTCACCTTGCCCGTGGCCACGGCGTTCGACCAGGTCGCCCGCTTCTGCAGCTCGGTGCCGATGTTGGCCTCGCTGAGGTTCACCACGGGGGTGTTGTCGGCGTAGAGGCCCTTGTAGGTGTCGAGGATGCTGGTGAGCGCCGGGTAGGCGATCCGGTCCTCGGCGAAGTTGGACTGGTGGATGAAGTGCGGCCGCGGGTCGTTGCTGAGCACGTGGCCCAGGTCGATCCGGGTCTCCAGCGGGACGATGTACGAGGCGTACCCGGTGGTGGTGTCGAGCGGGGCCGACAGGCAGGTGGAGTTGCCCGAGGTCTCACAGACACCGCTGCCGCCGTTGGCCGCGCTGGTGTAGATCCAGTTGTACTCGTCGACCTCTTCGTTGGTGTGGCCGGCGTTGTAGAACACGTTCATCGGGTAGCGCGGCACGGTCAGCGTCGAGCTGCCCACCGAACGCTGGTTGAACTCGCGCGAGGCGTCGCTGCCGGTCCACTTGATACCGGAGGCGGCCAGCGCGGGCGCCAGGTTCGGGTTGTCGGTCGGCTGCTGCGGCAGGGTGACCAGGCCGGAGTGCTCACCGGTGATGAGCTCGCCCGCGTTGATCGTCAGGCCCTGCTGCTTGGCCCACGTGATGTTCTGCTGGATCTCCGACTGGATGGTGGCCTGGTCGACCCAGACCGTCTTGCCGCTCGCGTCGGTCGAGCACTTCCACGGCACCACGGTGACGTCCTGGACGCAGCCGAGGAACGGGTGGTCCCAGGTGTGGTTGATGAACCGCAGCTTGGACTGGTTCGCCACCATGGAGGTGACCAGCGGGTCGGTGGTGGCGTTGTTGTCCGCCATCCAGTCCGCGCTGCCGCCGCCGTTGAAGGCGAAGTCGACCGTGAAGCCGTTGGCCTGCTCCCACTGGGTCAGGTAGGTCACGTCGGCCGGCGTCATGCGGATCGGGTTGGTGTCGGTCGCACCGCTGTTGGGCGGGCAGGTGACGTCACCCGGGGTGCACTTGAGGGTGGTGCTCCACCGGTCGTCGGACAGGAACAGGTCGTCGCTGTGGACGGCGAAGTAGTTCCGGTCGTA